>NZ_JADPKQ010000134.1:0-14312 GCF_023074015.1 Bradyrhizobium sp. 142 | reverse complement strand
TCTTCCAGCGGCCGTCGAGGCCATGCGCCAATACTGGATGCCGATCCGCTACGCTCGCGCCCGCTGATCACCGCAGACGTGGGAGCTCATACCGGTTACGGTCTAGGTGCAGTTGTGGGAACGATGTTCGGCATCCGATGGCATCCGGGCATGATACTGAAGGCTCTTGGCTGCGTGCCGATCGTCGCAGGGCTGAAGCTGATAGGCGTTTATTGATGCCGGCACGGCGACCGCCTTTGCAATCGAGCGCTACGTCGCCTGTCGCAGGCCAACCTCGGATCGGATTAGACCTTTGGCGGAAGGCGATGTGAGCGCGATCGTAAATTCCACTTAAGTCTTCAACAGGTCATTTCTCGTTTGGAATTTTCTGAATGGCGGCTCCGTTGACGGGATTCCACCGCACACCACCATCGGACGCGGAGAGGTTCAGACCGCCGCCGGGCCCATAAAGGACCATGTGGCCTGAGGTGCCGGCATAGACAGAGAGCGCGGCAAGGGGAAGTTTTGCAGCATTGAACATAGTCAAGGACGCATCCTGATGATCATTGAGAGATAGCACTGCCCGAGAGCCTTGCTCCGTATCCAACAGCGACACTGAAGGTGCGCCATCCAGGCGAAATCCGATACTGAGACGCACCTTCTCCCGGCTATCGAACAACGAGATATCCGGCGTTCCGTCGGAGGTGGATGAAATGAGCGCTACTATCTTGCCGGTGTTATTGCGCAAGACTATCGTTTCCACGGACAAGGCCTTAGCTTTGACGGTATTGGCGCTAAGGGCCGAGGGCCGTTGTGATGCAAGTATCGACCCAGCCGCCATAATTGTAGCCGCGAGAACGCTCTACCTGATAGCCTTGAGCCTTCCGTCCTGCCGCTGGATCAGCGATGCAAGAGCTTCAAGAGTGAGTTCGGTCTTGAGCATAACTGCCCCTTTTTGGTTGGAACGCTTCAATCGCGAGCGTAAGCTAGTATGGATGCTGGGTGCGGACTTCACGCACCCAGCGGCGGATGCTGGCAGCAAACCGTTGTGACAGTCACCTCAGCGGCCGCCGGGAAGGTAGTTTTGCTTGCAGGTTTCAATGTTCCTGTTTCGGTTCGGGTAGTCAGAACCGAAGGCCCCCACGTATTTTAGACAGGCCATGTATGGCTTGTTTCCCATCCAAGCATATTGTGAGTCTGCTGCAGCAGGCGAATAGTGGGCGGATCCGAGTAGAGAGCCGAACCCAATGAGGGCAGCGAACAGAGCAAGGCGAGCGGTTTTCATTTGACGTCCTCCTATTTCGGGCTGCCGGTTGCGGCCACGATGCAGAGATGCCGCAATTGCTTTGAACCTTCAGTGACCTACGTCACGGGCGCTGTGATTGGCGTTTAGCTTTGTGCAGCCTGCTTAACACGGCGCGATCAATCGGCTATGGCGGCTTAGCCGTAGATCGGTTGAATCCGTGTCATGTCGGCTTTGTTGGCATCGCTCACACGTTACGGAGAGTGAAGTGGAAGCTCAGACCAAAGCGCAAGGATACGTGCTGGGCGCAGCCGAGGGCGAACATCTCGTTCACTACCGCAATCCCGGCAATATTTTCATCAAGGTTGATCCCGTCAAAGGTTCCAACAAAATGGCCTGCGGCACCCAGCAGGTACCCACAGGCGCCGGCATTCCGATCCACAGACACTTTGACACGGACGAAGCTTTTTACGTTCTGGATGGAAGCGGAACGTTCATATTGAACGACGTACATCACCCGTTCGAGAAGGGTGGGACGATATTCATCCCGAAGAATTCGTGGCACGGGTTCGCGAACCCGGACAGTGAGCTGCTGCTGCTTTGGATTGTCACGCCCACCGGCCTGGATGCGTTTTTCCGCGAAACCTGCAGTCCGCCCGGCCTGCCGCCAAAGCAGCTGAGCCGAGAGCAGGTCAACCAGATCGCTCGCAAATATGGCACCGAGTATAGATGACCGGCGCCGCAGCCTCATCCACAAGGGCAGAGAAAGAGCGGCGTACCGCGACTTGCAATTCTGCATCCGCAGTTCCAACGACCCCGCTTTTCAAACGGCTTCTGACCCGCCATTGTGCCGGCAACTATCCCATCTGGAGCAGCATCAATGTCGGACAAGGTCTCGCGTCGCCAGTTCGCGAAAATCGCGGGATTGTCCGCCGCCGGGATAGCCAGCCCCCTCGAAATGGCGGACGCCAAGCCGGCGGCGGCGCCGCGCAGCGCCAGCGCCTTTCCTGCCGGTTTTGTCTGGGGCACGGCGACGTCGTCCTATCAGGTCGAGGGCGCGGTCAACGAGGACGGGCGAGGAATCTCCATCTGGGATAAGTTTGTCCGCATCCCCGGCAAGATCGAGGACGGCACCACAGGCGATCGCGCCAACGAGCACTATCACCGCTACAAGGATGACATCGCGCTCATCCGCGACCTCGACTGCAAGGCCTATCGCTTCTCGGTCGCCTGGCCGCGGGTGTTTCCGGACGGCGACGGCAAGCCGAATCCGAAGGGGCTCGATTTCTACAATCGCCTGGTCGACGAGCTCCTGAAGAACGGCATCGAGCCGTGGCTGACGCTCTATCATTGGGACCTGCCGCAATCGCTCCAGGACCGCTTTGGCGGCTGGCGCTCGACCGAGACCTGCAAGATCTTTGGCGACTACGCGGCCTATGTCGCCGAACATCTGACCGATCGCGTCAAGAACGTGTTCACGCTGAACGAGAGCGGACGCTTCGTCTATTTCGGTTACGGCATCGGCATCGACGCGCCGGGCCTGACGCTGCCGCGCGCCGAGGTCAACCAGATCAGGCACAACAGCGCGCTTGCGCATGGACTCGCGGTGCAGGCGGTCCGCGCCCATGGCCGCCGCGGCACGAAGGTGGGGCCGGCCGAGAACATCGATGCCTGCGCGCCCGCCATCGACACGCCCGAGAACGTCCGTGCCGCCGAGATCGCTCTGCGCGAGATGAACGCCGGCTATCTCAACGTCATCATGGAAGGCCGCTACACCGACGCCTTCCTGCAATTCGCCGGGCGTGATGCGCCGAAATACACCGACGCGGAATTGAAGATCATCTCCTCGCCGGTCGATTTCCTCGGCCTCAACATCTACGCGCCGCAGAACTACGTCGTGGCCTCCGACCAGGGCGCGGGTTTCATGCCGCTGCCGATCCCGAAATCGTTCCCACACATGAATGCGGACTGGCTGCGCGTCGGCCCCGAGACGCTCTATTGGGTGCCGAAGCTGGCCGCAAAGATCTGGAAGACGGACGCGATCTATATCAGCGAGAACGGCACCTCCGGTGAGGACAACGTCACGCCCGACGGCAAGATCTACGACACCGACCGCATCATGTACCTGCGCAATTATCTCGCGCAGCTCCAGCGCGCGACGGAGGAGGGCGTGCCGGTGCGCGGCTATTTCCTCTGGAGCCTGATGGACAATTTTGAGTGGGTGTTCGGGCTGGGCAAGCGTTTCGGCCTCTACCACGTCAATTTCGACACCCAGGTCCGCACCCCGAAACTCAGCGCCAGCTTCTATCGCAACGTGATCGCAAAGAACGCGGCGGGGGTGTAGCGCGTCCCCGCTTGCGCCGCGACCTCAGGCGCGGCCTCGAGCGCGTCTAGCTAGCGAACCTCCTCTTCGCCTCTCCCCGTCAGAACCAGGGCGATCGCATTTGCCTTTTGGGCTGGCCTGAGCGCGCGCTCGTCCTTCGAGACGACCGCTCCGCGGTCTCCTCAGGATGAGGCTAAGCGGCATCGGCGCCCTTTGAAACGGCTACCGGCGACTCAGTCCTCATCCTGAGGGCCCGCCTCAAGGCGGGCGTCTCGAAGGATCGGCCACAACAACATCAGCCCATATACGATCACCCCGCCTTCAGAACGGGGGACGGAAAGCGGCTAAGGTGCGATCCAGCCCTTATTTTCCAGGGTGAATCGCGACCTGACTCGCACAAAGGGGCCGGTCATCGCTTGTCGAAAGCATCGAATCAGCTTTAGCAAGCGGCTTGCGGGCCTTTGAAACAAGGCAAAAATCGCTGCCCCAGGCCGCTTCTGCTCAGGAAGTGGCTAAAATGCAGGGTTTTTTGCCACAGGAGGCCAGAAAAGCCCGTAAAACCGCGACAAAACTGTGCAGAAGGCTCTAGTGCCTTCAACGGTTGGTCTAGTATGCAACCGGCAACGAATCAGAGGAGACACGATGCCAACCCAAATGTCCAAATCGCAGCTGATCGAAAAGATTGCGACCGCCACCGAGCTTTCCAAGCGCGACGTCAAGAGCGTCATGGAGACGCTGACCGATGTCGGCCACAAGGAGCTCAAGAAGAACGGCCTCTTCCTGGTGCCGGGCTTCGCCAAGTTCGTGGTCATCAAGAAGCCCGCGACCAAGGCGCGCAAGGGCACCAACCCGTTCACGGGTGAAGAGATGATGTTCAAGGCCAAGCCGGCCCGGAAGATCGTCCGCGCCCGCCCGGTCAAGGCCGCCAAGGACGCCGTGTCCTGATCAAGCAAAGGCCCCCTCGCACGAGGGGGCCTTTTGTGTTGGGTGACCGCGAGGGCTGAGACGGAGGGGATCAGCCCTTGCGGCGCTTCACCCGCACCGGTATCGGCTGAAGCCGCGGCTCGGGTGCCGCCAGCGCGTCGCGGACCTGGTCGAGTGCGCGGTCGAGCAATCGGCGCAGACGTTGCGCATTCCGGGATTTCTTCGCTCTTTCCAGCAGTTTTTTCATTGCCTTTACTCCGCCGCCTGGACCTTGGCCTCGGCGGGTTCGAGCACTGCGGCGATGGCTTCATCGACGCGCTCGAGCCAGATGAATTCGAGGTTGTCCCGCGCGCTCTGCGGGATGTCGTCGTAATCTCGCTTGTTGCGCGCCGGCAGCATCACCCGCTTCACTCCTGCGGCCGCGGCCGCCACCACCTTCTCCTTGATGCCGCCGACCGGCAGCACCAGCCCGCGCAGCGAGATCTCGCCGGTCATCGCGGTATCGCTGCGCACGGTGCGATTGGTGAGCAGCGACGTCAGCGCCGTGAACATCGCCACCCCCGCGCTCGGCCCGTCCTTCGGCGTCGCACCCGCGGGGACGTGAACGTGGATGTCGCTCTTCTCGAACAACGAGGGGTCGATGCCAAGCTGCGAGGCTCTGCTCTTCACTAGCGTCATCGCAGCCTGCACGCTCTCGCGCATGACGTCGCCGAGCTGACCGGTCAGGATCATCCCGCCTTTGCCGGGGACGCGCGAGGCCTCGATGAATAGGATGTCACCGCCGACCGGTGTCCAGGCCAGGCCAGTGGCGACGCCCGGAACGCTGGTGCGCTGCGCAATCTCGCCCTCAAAGCGCGGCTGGCCGAGCACGGTGGCGATGTCCTTCGGGCCGACCACGACCTTCGCAGCCGTGCCCTCGGCGACCTGCACGGCGGCATGCCGGAACAGCTTGCCGATCTCGCGTTCCAGGTTGCGCACGCCGGCTTCACGCGTATAGCCCTTGACGACCAGCTTCAGCGCCTCCGGTTCGATCTCGGCTTGGTCTGCCGTCAGACCATTGGCCTCGAGCTGCCGCCGCACCAGATAGCGCCGCGCGATCTCCAGCTTCTCGTCCTCGGTGTAGCCGGCGAGGCTGATCACCTCCATGCGGTCCAGCAGCGGACCCGGAATCTGGTCCAGCATGTTTGCGGTCGTGATGAACACCACGCGCGACAGGTCGAAGGGCACGCCTAGGTAATTGTCCCGGAACGTCCCATTTTGCTCGGGGTCGAGCACTTCCAGCATCGCAGCGGAAGGATCGCCCTGCACGCCGCGTCCCATCTTGTCGATCTCGTCCAGCATCATCACGCAGTTGCGGCTACCGGCCTTCTTGATGCCCTGGATGATGTTGCCGGGCAGCGCGCCGATATAGGTGCGGCGGTGACCGCGGATCTCGGCCTCGTCGTGCACGCCGCCCAGGCTGACGCGCACGAAGGGGCGATCCATTGCACGCGCGATGGATTGTCCCAGCGAGGTCTTGCCGACACCGGGCGGGCCGACGAAGCACAGGATCGGGGCCTTGCCCTGCGGTGCCAGCTTGCGCACCGCCAGATATTCAATGATGCGGCTCTTGATCTTCTCCAGGCCGAAATGGTCGGCGTCGAGGATGCGCCGCGCTTCCTTGATGTCGATCGGCTTCTCCTCGGGCAGCACCCAGGGTAGCTCGATCAGCCAGTCCAGGTAGGTGCGGACCATGCCGGCTTCGCCGGCGGCCTCGGGCATGCGCTCGTAGCGGCGCAGCTCCTTCTTGGCCTGCGCGTCCGCCTCCGGCGGCATATTGGCCTTGGCGATAGCCGCGGTCAGCTCGGCGACCTCGGCCGCCTTGCCGTCGCCTTCGCCGAGCTGGCGCTGGATGGTCGCCATCTGCTCGCGCAGGATCGCCTCGCGCTGCCGCTCGTCGAAGCTGGCACGCGTCTGCTGGCCGATCTCATTGCTGATGCGCAGTACCTCCAGCCGCTCGGCCAGGTGCTTCGAGACCTTCTCGACGCGCAAGACGAGGTCGATGGTCTCCAGCACCTCTTGCTTGTCTTGCGGCTTGATGTCCATGAACGAGGTCGCCAGATCAGCCAGGGCGCCGGGCGCGCTGGTGTTCTGGAACATCGCGGCCAGCTCGGGGGGCGCCTGCGGCAACAGCTCGATCGCCTCGATGGCCTGACGCTGCAGGTTCAGCGCACGGGCCTCGATCTGCGGCGAGGTCGTGGTGGGCTCCGGAATCTGCTGGATCCGCGCGGCCGGGAACGGCGTGCCCGGCAGGAAGTCGAGGATGCGGGCACGCTGCACGCCCTGGCAGACGATGTGATGGCTGCCGTCGGGCGCGGTGATGTAGCGCACGATGTTGGCGATGGTCGCGACCCGGTAGAGGTCGTCCGGCCCGGGTTCGTCGGTCTCGCGGCGGCGTTGCAGGACGATGCCGATCGGCCGCTGTTCGCGCAGCGCCTGCTGCGCGGCGGCGATCGACTTCGGTCGCGCGATCGCGATCGGCGCGATGGCGCCGGGAAACAGCACCATGTCGCGAACGGGGACAATGATCAGGGCGTCGTCGGGGATCTTCATGCCGGAACTGTCTTGAGTCGTCTTCATCTGTTCGGTGGCCATGATCGACCTCAGGATTTGGCGAGGCGCAGTGCGACGCAGCCGTCCATCGCGAAGCGGCTGATGGCGTAGCGGCCGAGGGGGAGCGCGATGCGTCGCTCGAAGCGGCCCTGCGGCAACTCGAGCCGATGAATGCGGGCGTTGCGAAGCTCGGGCGGAAGCGTGCGCTGGCCGGAGATGACGAGCACGCCGTCATGGATTACCGTCTCGACATTGTCGGGACTGACGCCGGGAAGCGCCACCAGGATCAACAGCTCTTGCTCGGTTTCGAGCACGTCGATCGGGGGTTCCCAGCAGGCTTCCTGTCGGCCGAATTGCTGGCGCAGCCGGTCGGCGCGGGTCAGCGAATCCAGGGCTTCGGACAGCATCCAGTCGAGGGGATTTTTGGGTTGCATGGCAAACTCGGGGGAAGGCGCTGCGATTGGAGAAAAATCATATGGGGATGGTTCCCCGGAAATCCAGCAGCGCGCGTTCGCAGCATAGCTGGCCCCTTGGGCCGGAGGCGTTCTTGCGCTCAGACGTTTCGGCGCCACAGATTTATTCCGCGGCGCCGTCGGTAACAGGTCGGCCGGGCCCGTGGCTCAAGCCGCTTCGCGGTGTTCCTGTTCCGCCTCGAGGTTGATTACGGAGGTGGCGAGCTCGGTCAGGGCGTGATCGGTCGCTTCTTCCTCGTCCAGCGTTGCCTGGAGCAGCCTTGCGGCGTCCTGCATGCCGAGCTCCTCGGCCCAGGTGCGCAACGTGCCGTAGCGGGAGATCTCGTAGTGCTCGACGGCTTGCGCCGCGGCGAGCAGGCCGGCGTCGAGGGCTGGGGCGTTCTTGAACTCCTTCATGATCCCGGCGCCCTCGTCGGTGATGCCGTTGATCCCTTCGCACTGCTTGCCGCGTGCGGGCTTGCCCAGCATCTTGAAGATCTGATCCAGCCGTTTGACCTGGCCCTGCGTCTCGCGCAGATGCTTGTTGAAGGCCGCCGCGAGCTCCTTCGAGTTTGCGGCCTTGGCCATCTTTGGCAGGGTCCTGATGATCTTGTTCTCGGCGAAATAGATGTCCTTCAGCGTGTCCAGGAACAGGTCGCTCAGCATCTTCGGTGCCTGACGCGGGCGGCGCGCCGTACTCTTCCTGGTGGTGCGCTTCTTCGCTCGTTTAGCCATAAATCCTCCTCTTGAGGCGACAAGGAAGGCATCCCTTCCCTCAATCCTCGCCCGATCAAGATTCTGCGAGGACAAATGTTCCTCGCGAAGGCTGTTATGAGCCGTTATGGATGCGGCTGCATCCGCGCGCGAAAGACGCACCCACATGCTCGACTTCGCCCTGTCCGCCACGCTGGTGCTGGTGATTGATCCCGTCGGCCCTGCGCCTGCTTTCCTCGCCGCGACCGGCGGCATGCCCGACACGATCAAGCGGACCATTGCATTGCGCGCGATCGCGGCGTCGATCCTGGTGGTGATCGCGCGAGTTTGTCATAGGGCTGGGGCAATCTGTTAATTCGTTGATCTTAATGATCATTTCATGGTGCCGTGAGCGGGCCGCCGCGATGGCGTGCGATCCGGGCCGCTTTCTCTTGCGCTGCCATATTGCTTTGACGTACTCCCCTTCTAACAAGCGCCCATCGCCAAGAAGTCGAAATGAAATCGAGATGTCGATGACAGCGGACGAGCTCGACAAGAGACAGGCCATTATCGACGCCTGCCTCCGCATGAATGCGCTCGGCATCAACCAGGGCACCTCGGGCAATATCAGCGTCCGGCACCAGGATGGTCTCCTGCTCACGCCGACTAGCGTGCCCTACGAGGCCATGACGCCCGACCAGATCGTGTTCATGGCGATGGACGGCTCGCATTCCCCCAGCCAGAAGCCGTCCAGCGAATGGCGCTTTCATCGCGACATCCTGAAGTCGCGCGATGACGTCAACGCCGTCGTGCATGCCCATCCGACCTATTCGACGATCCTGGCGATCATGGGGATGGAGATCCCGCCGGTGCACTACATGATCGCGGCTGCCGGCGGCGACAGCATTCGCTGCGCCCCCTATGCCACCTTCGGAACCGTGGAGCTGTCCGAGCATGCGGTGCGGGCGCTGGAGGGGCGGCTCGCCTGTCTGCTCGACCACCACGGCATGATCGCGATCGGCAAGACGCTGGACAAGGCGATGTGGCTCGCCGTCGAGGTCGAGACGCTGGCGCGGCAATATCACGGTTGCCTCCAGATTGGACAACCGCCGCTGCTGTCGAGTGCCGAGATCGAGCGGGTCCGCCAGCGCATGGCCAGCTACGGCATGTCGGACGAGTAGGGCAGACGGTGTTCGTGCGGATCAAACATATCGTCGATCGCAAGCGATCGAACCGCCTCATGGTTCGCCTGCGCGCGCTCCTGCGCAGCAACGAGTTCTACCTGATCCCGCTCGCGCTCGTGATCGGTACGCTAGCCGGCGCCATCGTGACGCTGATGGCCGAGATCGCGCAGATCGCTCATATGATGATCTACGGCATTCCAGTCGACGTCCGCCTCTCCGCCAACGCCCGCGTCAGCCCCTGGGCGGCGCTGATCGCGCCTGCGCTTGGCGGGCTGGCACTTGGCATCATGGAATGGTCGCGGCGGCGATTGAAACTATCGAGCGCGGTCGACCCGATCGAGGCCAATGCGCTGCGCGGAGGCAATCTGTCGATGCGCGACAGCGTGGTGGTGTCGAGCCAGACGCTGATCTCCAACGGCTGCGGCGCCTCGGTCGGCCTCGAGGCTGGCTACACTCAGATCGGCTCGGGTATCGCCTCGCTGCTCGGCAGGTTCTTCAATCTGCGCCGCAATGACCTGCGCCTGATCGTCGGCTGCGGTGCTGCCGCTGCGATCGCAGCCGCGTTCGGTGCGCCGATCACCGGTGCCTTCTACGCCTGCGAGCTGATCGTCGGCGTCTATTCGGTCGGCAGCGCGGCGCCGATCCTGGCGGCCTCGCTCGCCGGCGCGCTGACCGCGCAATGGCTCGGCGGCGCGCCATACTCCCTCGAAGTACCGAAGGTCAGCGCTGTCGGTGTCGAACAATATCTGGCGCTGATCGGCCTTGCACTCGTCACCAGCGGCGTCGGCATCGCTGTGATGCGGTCATCTTCGACGTTCGAGCGCCTGTTCGCCTGGCTGCCGGTCTGGCTGCGCCCGGCGATCGGCGGCCTCATCGTCGGTGGTTTTGCCATCGTCACGCCGCAGGTTCTCGCAGCGGGCCACGGCGCCATGGTGCTCGATCTGTTTCACGACATGACGGTTGGCCTGATCGCAATCATAATCGCCTTGAAGTTGACAGCCTGCCTTATCTCGCTCGCGTCGGGCTTCCGCGGTGGTTTGTTTTTTGCCTCGTTGTTCGTCGGCAGCCTGATCGGAAAGTTCTTTGCCGCAGTCCTTCTGCTCATCAGCCCGAACTTCGTGATCGATCCGCTGGTCGCGATGCTGACGGGTATGGCGACGCTCGGCGTCGCCATCGTCGGCGGCCCGCTGACCATGTCGTTTCTCGTGCTCGAGATGACCCGCAACGTCGACGTCACCGCGGTGGTGCTGGCCGGCTGCATCGTCACCTCGATCTGCGTGCGCTTCATGTTCGGCCATTCGTTCTCGACCTGGCGCCTGCATCTGCGCGGCGAGACCATCCGCAGCGCCAACGACGTCGGCTGGCTGCGCAGCCTGACCGTCGAACGGCTGATGCGCTCGGATGTCGGCAAGGTGCCGTCGACCACGACGATCGCCGCGGTTCGCCGCGAATTCGCGCTCGGATCGCGACCCGGAATCGTCATCGTCAACAATGCCGACGAGTATGTCGGTCTCGTCATGCTGCCCGACCTGTTCTCCAGCGACCTCGACACCATCGCCGACGAGATCCAGGTGATCGAGCTTGCGCGCCTCACCGACATCGTGCTGATCCCGGAAATGAACGTGAAGTCGGCGATGGCGGTGTTCGACGAGGCGGAAGCCGAGATGCTTGCGGTGGTCGATTCCACCGACAGTCGCAAGGTGGTCGGCTTCCTGACCGAGACCTTTGCCCGCCGCCGTTATGTCGAGGAGATCGACAAGGCCACGCGCGGCGTGCTCGGAGCGTTGTCGTAGACGGCGCTGTGGCGCGCTTGTTCACCGAGCGCTCAGGTTGAATCGGGCAAGCTGGGATTTGACGGCACAGTTCATAACCGCTCAAAGCGTGGCAGAATGCCGCGATCATGGAACCATTTCAGTGGTTTGTGCATTAAAAATTCCCTGCTTTGTGTCTCTTTGGGCGAGAACCGAGGAAGACCAAATGAGTGTCAGATCCATGATTTCCGCGTCCTGCCGCAACGCGCTAGTGGCCGCGTTCTCAAGCCTCGCCCTGATCGCAGCCTCCGCATCGCCGTCGGTTGCGGCTTCAACGCGCGCGCCGCCGGCCAAGGCGGCCGTCGCGGGCCAGACCGCGTCCGATGCCACCGATTTCAGCGCGGCCAAGCGCCGTCACTATCGCCGCGGATCGAACGCGGCCGGCCTTGCCTTCATGGGCTTGGCGGCGGGCCTGATCGGGAGCGCGATCGCGGAGAGCCGGCGCCAGGAGTACTACGAGAACCGCTATTATTACGGCCCGGGTTCTTACTACGGCGGGCCGGGCTATTACGGCGGCGGTCCGCGCTACTATTACCAGCCGTATTAGGCGGCACCTTGCTGTGTCGCGCCGCTGTCAATCGCCTCGTGCGAAAATATTCCGCTTTACCGAAATTCGGAAACGGCGTATGTGTCGCCCATCCCGGCTCACCAAGAGGGGCGATCGTACGTCGTCACGTTTCGCGAGCCGGGCTTGCGGTGGACGCGGCAGCGTCGAGCACGGGAGGTGCGGGCAGGGCGGGTAGTCCCTGTGAGTCCGTGGCCACGTGCGGACGAACGGCGCTGATAGGTTCGCTTCGACAACATTTCGCTGCCGCTACAAAGGCAGCGCCGGAATCAAGCGCTGGGTCGGGCTCGGCGTTGTCGCCGACAACCTCATCAGCATCGGTCGCGTGATGGAACAGCAGTCACTCCAAAGGTAGTCCACTTCCAGCGCAATCTTGGCCTCACATCGCCCCGCCGCCCCCCGCCGGGGCTTCTTATTGTCTGCATGGTTGACCGCGCCCATCAGAACCGCGATTTTTGCGCCGGAAAGTAGCTAGGTCCGCTTGCGCACGCCAGTGGAAACGGGCTCGTATGCACGCACCGGGGTGCAGGTCGTGAATACGAGCGCAAACCGGCTGCACTGCCAGTCAGCGCCGAGCGCGGCGCTGGTGGGTGATGTCAGGTTGACCGACAGTAATGCCGCTATGCAGGCAAACATCACGTACGCCGCGATCAGCACCGCTCCCTTGTGGGTCCTGGGGTGGGAAATCATGGCCTTGGCTCCCGTACGATGGCCCCCTTGTGATCTAATTCGCATCCTGACCCACATTTTTCGCTGGTGGCCCGAAGGCGTGCGCGATTTCTGGCACTGGATCAGCGCCGCAGCCGGACTCGCGCACCGGAGCAAACAGGACCTTTATTCGATCACCTCGTTGGCACGAGGCGAGCAGCGTGGGCGGAATGTCAACGCCGAGCGCCTTGGATGTCTTGAGATTGATACCAGCTCAAACTTGGTTGGCTGCTCGACGGGCAGGTCGGCGGGCTTCGCGTGCGGCTGCTGCCCGGGTTTGATCTTGATCAAGTTCAGCAGCGTCGCCGCCGCGATCATCACGAGGACGCCAACAACGCTGAGCGCGATCTGCATCGTCGGTCCCTCCGAGATATCGAACAGCGCCAGGAGGCTCGCGAGCGTAAGCAGTACGCCGAGGCAGTAGATCGGCAACGAGTTCTTCCCACACAGAATCGCGCCGCGCATCACCGCCGTCGTCAGCCCTCGCCGATTGGCAGGCACGAGCCATACGGCCAAAACCGCTAGGGCAACAAAATGCAGCAGTCGCAATGGATCGAGATTCGATTTATCCATCGGATAAAGCAGCTTCAACAGCGCCTGCGGAACTATTGCGTCCAGCGGTTGAATCTTCCAGCTCAATGCGATGATGAGGCTGAACACCAGATAGAGAACGGCAGGCACAAGCGCCGTGCGTGACGTCACCCACAGCCGCACTTTCTCGCCCTCGATCATCCACCACGCGCCAAGTACAACAAGCAGCTGCCAAGCCAGCGGATTGAAAGCCCAATGGCCGTTCGGCCACGCCGGCACGGTCCAACCGAACACATGCACCAGGGCATAAAGGCCCAGCGAGGCGCCAAGCGTCACGTTCGGCAGTCGCAGCAGCAGCCACAGCAACGGCGCGAACAAGAGATGAAGAAGCACGAAGATCGGCAACACGTCGGTGTTGACCGGACAGTATTGCAGCATTGCCGCGTGCACGAGCGTCGCGGCCGGCTGGTCCAACAGAATGCGCGTATTGCTCTCGTCAGCAAGACGGTCCCCGCCTGCGAGGTAAACCAGGATCGCGCAGGCGAGCGTGAGCAGCAGAAATGCGGCATAAATATCCCAGCTTCGCCGCAGCGTCCGATGGATCACACCGGTCCAGCCTTTGCAACGCCATATTTTGCTGTAGGCCAGTGCGCAGGTCACACCCGAGATGAACATGAACACTTCCGCGGCATCGCTGAAGCCGTAGTTGCGCAGCGTCAGCCAACTTCCGATGTTGTTGGGGACATGGTCGAGAAAGATGCACCAGAGCGCGATGCCGCGGCAGGCATCAATGCGCAGATCGCGACCGTCGCCTTTCAGCTCCGGCAGCGCGCCGACCAATGGCTTCGGGTTGGCAGTTCGATCATGCACTGGTTGCCCCGTCCGTCGTGCGAGCACGCTTCAAGAGGAACGATCAACTCAAGAGGAACAACGATCAAGAGAGACAGAACTTGAGAAAACTAGGCGCCACACCGCGGGATTGTAACAACGCCCCTGTCTAGAGCTGCTTCACGCGGAGCCCAACAATGACAGGTATTGCGACAACAATCATATCGCGGCGCTTGATAGAACCTGGCGCTTAGCAAAACCTTCCCGGTGGTGAGGCTAGTCGTTGAAGAGCATCGCTCAACCGGCACAGCTTGTAAATCAGCCGGAGGTCCACACAGAGAGGTACCTTGGTCCTATGACCAAGGTACCGCACAGCTCTCTGTAGCGCGACAATCTGGATGGGAAGCCAGCGACAATCAGGATGGCCATTTTGGCGGTCGCGGCGGGAGGATGATTGTCGCGGCCCGACGATAACGCAA
>NZ_JADPKQ010000232.1:0-14460 GCF_023074015.1 Bradyrhizobium sp. 142 | reverse complement strand
TCTCGCGATGACGCCCTTGCGCTTCGCTAACCCTTCGCCGCCATCAGGCTGGGTAAAGGACTTCCACCTCCAAGCTGTCGAACATGCTCGGCACACCAACAAAAAGGGCGGCCTCACGGCCGCCCCTTCGCGTTTCAAGCAGGACAAATTACTCCGCCGCGAGCTTGACGTCCGGCGCGGCTGCACGCACCTCGGCGTCCACCTGGGCTTCGAACTTTGCAAAATTCTTCTGGAACATGCCGACCAGTGCGCGGGCGGTCTTGTCGAACTCGTCCTTGTCCTTCCAGGTGTTGACCGGGTTGAGGATCTCAGCTGGCACCCCCGGCAGCGCGGTCGGGACCGCGAAGCCGAAATACTTGTCGGTGCGGAATTCGACGTTGCGCAAGGAACCGTCGAGCGCCGCGGTGAGCAGCGCACGCGTCACCTTGATCGGCATGCGCGAGCCGACACCATACTTGCCGCCGGTCCAGCCGGTGTTGACCAGCCAGCAGTCGACATTGTGCTGGGCGATCAGGTCGCGCAGCATGTTGCCATAGACGGATGGGTCGAGCGGCAGGAAGGGCGAGCCGAAGCAGGTGGAGAATTCCGGCTGCGGCTCGTTGCCGAGACCGCGCTCGGTGCCGGCAACCTTGGCGGTGTAGCCGGAGAGGAAGTGATACATCGCCTGCGCCGGCGACAGCTTTGCGATCGGCGGCAGCACGCCGAAGGCATCGGCGGCGAGCATCACCACGTTCTTCGGCTGCGGCGCGCGGCCGGTGCGCGAGGCGTTCGGGATGAAGTCGAGCGGATAGGCCGAGCGCGTGTTCTCGGTCTTGGAGCCGTCGTCGAAATCAACAACGCGGGTGTCCTCGTCGAGCACGCAATTCTCGAGCACCGCGCCGAAGCGCGTCGAGGCGGCATAGATCTGGGGCTCGGCTTCCTGCGATAGCTTGATGCACTTGGCGTAGCAGCCGCCTTCGAAATTAAACACTCCGTTCGGGCCCCAGCCGTGCTCGTCGTCGCCGATCAGCGTGCGGTTGGGATCGGCGGATAGCGTCGTCTTGCCGGTGCCTGACAAGCCGAAGAAGACCGCGGTGTCGCCCTCGGCACCGACATTGGCCGAGCAATGCATCGGCATCACGCCGCGCTCGGGCAGGTAGTAGTTCAGCGTGGTGAAGACCGACTTCTTCATCTCGCCGGCGTAATAGGAGCCGCCGATCAGGACGATCTTGCGGGCGAAGTCGATCGCGACGACGTTCTCCGAACGCACACCGTGACGCTTGGGATCGGCGCGGAAGCTCGGCATGTCGATGATGGTGAGCTCCGGCGTGAAGCTCGACAGCTCGACCGCCTCGGGGCGGATCAGCAGCGTGCGGATGAACAGCGAGTGCCAGGCGAGCTCGGTGAAGACGCGGGTCTTGATCCGGTACGCCGGATCGGCGCCGCCGTAGAGATCCTGCGCGAAGAGGCTCTTGCCTTCGGCGTGCTTGAGGAAGTCCTGGTAGAGCGTCTCGAACTGCTCGGCGGTGATCGACTGGTTGCCGGCCCACCACATCTTCTTGTCGGTGGTGGCGTCACGCACCGTGAACTTGTCCTTCGGGCTGCGGCCGGTGAACTCGCCGGTGTCGGCGCAGAGCGCGCCGTCGGCGGACAGCACCGCCTCGCCCTCGGAGAGGGAGTATTGATAAAGCTGTGGCGCGCCGAGATTCCAGTGAACCCGTTTGAGATTCCTTAAACCGAATTTGTCGGCGCCGAAGGCACCGTTGCGCACGCCCGTCTCTTGCACGAAAAATCCTCCTCGAAGCCGCGACACTCAGCGCGATCATGCTTTGGCGCCGCCGCGGTCACCGTGAATAATAGGCCATCCGGCCTCGGCTGGACGATCTAATAATGATGAACTCTGGTGTTGCCAAGCTGATCCCGCAGGATTTGGTTTATTCAAGGACCGCGCCAAACGTCGCGCATGTCTGCTCTGAGCACGCGCATCAAGAAATTGCGGATGATCGCGCAACCAAATGCGCGATTCAGCGTTACATAGAGTTATTGCGACGCACAATCACGAGACCGGTCTAACGTGCTGCACCTCCGCCGATGACCGCGAACGGCGCCCAGATGGCGGGATAGGCGTGCGTGGTGACGATGTCATCGAGCTTGAGCTGTGCGACTTCGCTTGCGGTCAGCAGGCCATCGTCGAGCTCTGACGGCTGATCGGGAATGGAGAGCGCGAGCGACGGCTCGCCCACATCCTTGATATCGCCGGCGACGAGTCCGCGGGTGGCAACCCAAATGATGTTGTATTGAGCAAGCGCTGCACGCTTGAGCATCGTCTCGCTGGCATCGCGGCCGAGATGATACCGACATCCGTTGCCACCGCGCTCAGCTCGTCCGCTGTATCGGAGCAGCTGCGGGAGCCGGCGTGCATGATCGACGCCCGCACTGCGCCGGAAGTCGATGTAAGCGTTGGTCGCGATGGTGCACACTGCAACTTGCCGCCAGTGGCACGCCCGTCGGCGGGTCCTTCCTGCGCGGGATTGAGGCGCCTGCGGAAGGCGGCGACCTTCCGCGCCGGCGCGTCTGCACCAAGCTGGATTTCCTTCCACCGAGTACGGAATAGATCGTCATCGCCTCATCGGCCGACAACAATGCCTGGATGTGCTTCACCGCCGGCGGCAACGGGTTGGACAGCGAGGCGTAATCGGCCAACTCGACGGCGAGCGTGTTCAACAATCCGCTGCGCTCGCTCGCGGATAACAAGAGCATGGCGATAGAGCGGCTCGGCATCGGCATTGCACTGCTGATGCTCGTAGAGGCCGGCGAAATTGTTGAGTCAGCGCGCGACGTCGGGATGATCCGGGCTCAGCACCTTGTCTCGGATCGCAAGCGAACGCTTGAATGTGCGGAGCGTTCAATTTATCGCTAGTCGGCTTTTGCGCGCGCTTCGCCCGCCAGGCGGACCAACATCTTCCGCAGCGCGGTGCCGCTGGTCACCCGCTCCGGGAACTCCAGCCGCAGCGCGGTCTGGCCATCCTGCATGTCGATGCCCTCGGGGTCGCAGCCGGTGCAGCGCCAGTCGCCCTCAGCCACGCCGAGGAGCTTTGTCGCATAGAGGCCCATGGTGTCGCGATGGTCGGCATTCATGTGCTCGACCGCCCCCTCCTCTGCCGCCAGCAGATCCTCGGCGCCCGTGAGGTCCGTCAGGAACTCCTCAGGTTTGAGATCGACGATGCGCCCAAAGCCAGCGACCAGATGGGTTGCCGTGGGCCGAACCCGGAAGAACGAGAAATCTTTAAACGAAACAAAAGCTTCCGCAGACGGGTGGGCATTGAGATACCGCCGCTGCAGCAGGTCCGTCTCGGCGTCGGCCTGTTCCGCCCGGCCGGACAGCATGATCCGGGCGCCTTCCAGCGGATCGCCCGCCGCCCGCTCGTCCAGCATCAGGGAGACCCTGGAATCGGCCAGGATATTCCTGGTGTGAACGGCCAGGCGCGAGATCAGGAGGATGGGAGAGCCGTCGGGGTGGCTCGCCAGATTGACCAGGGAACAATAGGGATCGCTGCTGCCGGCCATCAACGTTGCTAAGGCGCCCTGCCGGGAACGCCTGAGCAGCGATTTGGCGAGCCTTCCGGGGTCGAAATCGGGGGTCGGTTCCATGGGTTTCTCGGGTCAGGTGGTTGCAAGGGGGGCCTTTTTTCGGGTAAACGGGGTCTGGTTATGGGTCGACATGCGGCGGATCTGCCGTGTTTCGCGGAACTTGGTCACACTTCAGCCCAGCTTGCATTGCTCGGTGACAAAGTTCGAACTCCAAGTTCGGGACCCATGTATGCGGCGCATCACTGAATTGCTCGCCGTTTAAGCCACGATCCAAACGGAAAGCAGAAAGCAGGCTCATGCCCACAATCGCTTTGGTCGACGACGACCGCAACATTCTCACATCCGTCTCGATCGCGCTGGAAGCGGAAGGCTACCGCATCATGACCTACACCGACGGCGCCTCTGCGCTGGACGGTTTCCGCACCACCCAGCCCGATCTTGCCATCCTCGACATCAAGATGCCGCGCATGGACGGCATGGAGACGCTGCGCCGGCTGCGGCAGAAATCCGACCTGCCGGTGATTTTCCTCACCTCCAAGGACGAGGAGATCGACGAGCTGTTCGGCCTCAAGATGGGCGCCGACGATTTCATCCGCAAACCGTTCTCGCAGCGGCTGTTGGTCGAGCGCGTCAAGGCGGTGCTGCGCCGCTCGGCGCCGAAGGACCCGACCGTCGCGCCGAAGGAGAACGACGCCAAGGCGCTCGATCGCGGCCTGCTGCGCATGGATCCGGAACGGCATACTTGCACCTGGAAGAACGAGCCGGTGACGCTGACAGTTACCGAATTTCTGATCCTCCAGGCGCTGGCGACCCGGCCCGGCGTGGTGAAGAGCCGCAACGCGCTGATGGACGCCGCCTATGACGACCAGGTCTATGTCGACGACCGCACCATTGACAGCCACATCAAGCGGCTGCGCAAGAAGTTCAAGGTGGTCGACAACGAGTTCGAGATGATCGAGACGCTCTACGGCGTCGGCTACCGTTTCAAGGAAGCCTGAGGCGCGCGCGCCTTCACGAACGACGAGGGCATCGCCGGTTCTGATTCCATCGGGACCGGGATGGCTCTAGGATGCGGGGACTTGATCGCACGAGCTGTGCCAACGCGGGCTTAAGCATTGCTTGACCGAACGCAGCCTCATTCCAATCAGAACGCCGAGGATATCGCATCCGGCGGCGGCCCGGAGCACGTGGCCGAGGACAAGCCGGTCGCGCAGGGCTGGCGGCCGCTCAACTGGCTGAAGCGCGCCGGGCAGTTCTTCTTCGCGCTGTCCTTCTCGAGCCTGACCCGCCGCATCGTCTCGCTCAACTTGGCGGGCCTCGTCGCGCTGGTCGCGAGCATCCTGTACCTGTCGCAGTTCCGCGCCGGCCTGATCGACGCGCGCGCGCAGAGCCTGCTGGTGCAGGCCGAGATCATCGCCGGCGCGATCGCGGCCTCCGCAACCGTGCAGACCAATGCCATCACCATCGACCCCGACCGGCTGCTCGACCTCAAGCCGGGCGAGACTTATGGCGGGCCGGACGATTATTCGCCGCTGGATTTCCCGATCAATCCGGAGCGCGTGGCGCCGGTGCTGCGCACGCTGATCTCACCGACCAAGACGCGCGCCCGCATCTACGATCCCAACGGCAGCCTGCTGCTCGACAGCCGCAACCTCGAAAACGTGCTGCGCTACGATCTGCCGCCGCCCTCCGCCGAGAAGCCCGGCATCGTCGAGCGCGGCATGGTCGCAGTGCGCACCTGGCTGAACCGCGGCGACCTGCCGCTCTATCGCGAGCTCGGGCCCGAGAACGGCAACGGCTATGCGGAAGTGGGCGATGCGCTCCAGGGCCAGAAGCGCTCGATGGTGCGGGTCAATCCGCGCGGCGAGGTGATCGTCTCGGTCGCGGTCCCCGTGCTGCGCTCGCGCGCCATCCACGGCGCCTTGATGCTGTCCACCCAGGGCGACGACATCGACCAGATGGTCACGGCCGAGCGCCTCGCGATCCTCAAAGTGGGCGGCGTCGCCGCCGCCGTCATGATCATGCTGTCGCTGCTGCTCGCCAGCACCATCGCAGGCCCGGTGCGCCGGCTCGCCGACAGTGCCGAGCGGGTCCGCCGCCGCATCAAGAGCCGCGTCGAGATCCCCGACTTCACCCGCCGCCGCGACGAGATCGGCCATCTCTCCGGCGCGCTACGCGACATGACCAACGCGCTCTACAAGCGGATCGAGGCGATCGAGATGTTCGCCGCCGACGTCGCCCATGAGCTGAAGAACCCGCTGACCTCGCTGCGCTCCGCGGTCGAGACGCTGCCGCTTGCCCGCAACGAGAACAGCCGCGCCCGCCTGCTCGAAGTGATCGAGCATGACGTCAAGCGGCTGGACCGGCTGATCTCCGACATCTCGGACGCAAGTCGGCTCGATGCCGAATTGCAGCGGCAGGACGCCATTCCAGTCGATCTGCGCCGCCTGCTGACGACGCTCGTGTCGGTCGCCAACGAGACCAAACTCGGTCACGACGTTGCGGTCGAGGCGCGCTTCGAGGGCCGCAGCCCGACCGACATCTTCGCAGTGACTGGTCATGATTCGCGGCTCGGGCAGGTCGTCTCCAACCTGCTTTCCAACGCACAGTCCTTCTCCGAGCCCGGCAGCAAGGTGCGCCTCACCTGCCGCCGCGTGCGCGGGGAAATCGAAATCGTGGTCGACGACGACGGCCCCGGCATCCGCGACGACGCGCTGGAGCGCATCTTCGAGCGCTTTTACACCGACCGTCCGCATCAGGGTTTTGGCCAGAACTCCGGCCTCGGGCTGTCGATCTCCAAGCAGATCATCGACGCCCATGGCGGACGCATCTGGGCCGAGAATCGCGCAGGCCCCGCGGACGCTGACGGCGCGCCGACGGTTGCCGGCGCGCACTTCGTGGTGAGGCTGCCGGCGCTATGAGCGAAGGCGGCCTCAGCGTTCACGCCTCCGCCGTCAAGGTCGGGAATCTGGCGGTGCTGATCCGCGGGCCCTCGGGCGCTGGCAAGTCGCGGCTTGCCTTCGATTTGATCATGGCAGGGCGCGCGGGGGTGGTCGAAAGGGCCGTTCTGGTCGGTGACGACCGTGTCCATCTTGCGACAGTCGGCGATGAAATTGTGGTTCGCCCCGTCCACGTGTTGGCCGGGCTGATCGAAGTGCGGGGGCTGGGAATCCGGCGCTGCGACTTCGTGGAGCATGCGACCGTCGGCCTCGTGGTCGATCTGGACGCGGACGACGCGGAACGCCTGCCGCCGCCCGAATCGTTGAAAATAAGCATCTCCGGTGTCGAAATACCGCGAATCCCGATCGCTCGCGGCTATTCGCCCCTCCCACTGGTTGTTGCGGCCTTGACCACTACCAAGAGTTCATCTTCGGTTAACCCTCCCGGCGATTGTTTGAAGGGAAATGGTAACCATATGAACCCCACTATCGCGACCGAATAGACCGGCGCAGCTCCCCTCATCCATCCGTCTAGATTCAGGGAGATACGCAACATCCCCTCTTGCGCGGGGGCTCTGGATGGTCAAAGTGGCGCGTTCGTGCGGTGCACCAAAAGCGCCCGCGAGGAGTTTTCCGATGATTGGTCTAGTACTTGTGACCCACGGGCGCCTTGCCGACGAATTCAAGGCAGCGCTTGAACATGTGATGGGCCCACAAAAGCAAATCGAAGCGATCACGATCGGTGCCGAGGATGATTCCGATCTCTGTCGAAGCGACATCATCGAGGCGGTTAACCGCGTCGATTCCGGCGACGGGGTTGCAATCCTCACCGACATGTTCGGCGGCACCCCATCCAACCTTGCAATATCCTGTATGAGCCGGCCGAAGGTCGAGGTGCTCGCGGGCATCAACCTTCCCATGCTGGTGAAGCTTGCCAAGGTGCGCGAGGAGCGTTCGCTGCCCGATGCGATCGCGATGGCCCAGGAAGCGGGCCGCAAATACGTCACGATCGCCAGCCGCGTGCTCGCCGGCAAATGAGCGACGACGCGCCGCTCGGAAACCAGACCGGGACAGGCGTGCCCGCGGGCGCGATTTCCAAAGAGCTCCTGATCATCAACAAGCGTGGCCTGCACGCCCGCGCTTCCGCAAAGTTCGTCCAGGCGGTCGAGCGCTTCAATGCGCAGGTCTGGGTGACGCGCGGCGGCGAGACCGTCGGCGGCACCTCGATCATGGGCCTGATGATGCTCGCCGCAGGGCCCGGCACCACGATCACGGTGGCGGCCGCCGGCGATGATGCTGAAGCCGCGCTGGCCGCGATCACGGAACTCGTTGAGAGCAAGTTCAACGAGGAAGGAATCTAGCGGCCACGTTAGAGAAGCCGCTGTAGGGTGGGCAAAGGCGCGTCGCGCCGTGCCCACCATCTCCCGTTACTTGCAACAGAAGCGGTGGGCACGCTTCGCTTTGCCCACCCTACAAGATCTCGCTACTTCCCCGGCGGCGCGATGTAGATGTTCCAGGTCATCGACGGGCCGGGCTTGCCGTGGGTGAAGCGGCGCGTCGTCATGACGATGCGCTCGGCATTCGGCGCGGTTTCGGAAATCCACTTCTCGAACGCAGGCAGGCGGCCGTCGGTTGGATCGAACACGCCGATGAAGCCGAACGTCTTGACGTCCTCGAGCGAGGTCAGACCCGAACTCCAGGCCTCGTTCGGCGTGAACGCGCCGGGATGATCCGGGCTGTAGAACACCATCGGCTGAATCGATTCCATGGTGCCGGCGACGACCGCCCAGCGCGAGGCGAAGCGCGCGTGCCAGGCCTGCGTCAGTTCGTGTGCGAGCTCCGAGCGCGCGCCATAGGTCGCGGTATTGTCGGCATTGACCGACATCTCGCGCGCGGCGATCCAGGGCGAAGCGGCGAGCGTCGCGGCGCTGAGCACGAGCCAGATCGCGGCGATGTTGAACAGGACCGCACTCTGTACCCGCAACGCGGGGATCGCGACCAGCGCCAGCGGCACCAGGAAGAACAGCGAGATGCCCCAGTCGGTCTTCAAGTAGATGCTGAAGACCAGCGCGCCGAGCGGCGGGCCGACCGCGACGATGATCTGAACGATCCAGACGTTGAGCGCCTGTGAAAGGTTGACGCCGGGATTGGCGCCGCGCGCCCAGGCCCGCGTGGCGATGCGCAGCGGCGCGCGCAGCAACAGCGTGAACCAATGTGGCACCAGCGCCATTGCGAGCGCTGCGAGCGCCACCGGCAGGGCCAGCAGTGCGACATTGTGCAGGACATAGCCGAGCACGAGCTGATGCACCTGGCCGCTATCCTCGATGCTGTAGGTGTCGCCGGCATAGGTCAGCGGCACGAAATGCGCGTCCGCAAGCCAGACGATGTGCGGGATCATCGCCGCGACAAGCGTCGCGATCGCGACCCAGGACGCCGGCGACAACAGGAATTTCAGCCGCTCGGGATGGATCAGCGCGGCGAGGCCGATGGCGCCGATCATGGTCAGCACCCAGTATTTGGTCATTAGCGCCAGCGCGCCGGCGAGCCCGAGCAAGATTCCGGAACGCCAGCTGCGCTTCTCGAAGGCGTTGAGATAAGCGAGCACGAGCAGCGGCAGGGTGACGAGCTGCAACAGGTCCGGATTGTACTTGAAACCTTTGAAATTGAAGATCGGGTACAGCGCGACCATCACCACGACCAGGAACGCGCGCCGTGCATCGACCACGCGCAGCGCGAGCAGCCAGCAGATCACCATGCCGACGCCGACCATCGCCATCGCGAGCGCGTAGGTCGCCCAATCCGCCGCCGGGAACACCTTGAACCAGAGGCCGGCGATCCAGCCCGACAACGGCGGGTGTTTGCCGTAACCGAGCAGGAATTTCTGCCCCCAGCCATAGGCTTCCGCGACGTCCATGTGAACGTCCTGCGCTGCCTTGAGATTGATCAGGATGAAGGTCCAGAGCACCGCATGCAGGATGGCAAGCTGGATCACCAGCCAGAGGCGGGCCTCGGGGCGGGTCGCGCAGGCAACCAGCCAGGCCCGGAAGCGGCCAAAGCTCACCCGGGTCTTCGCGCGCGCCCGGGCGGATGGGATCGAAGTGATGGACATGGGCCGTTGCGTAGCGCGTTTTGGCCCTTCGTGGAATCAGCTTGGCGTGAAGAAAGCCCCTGAAAATACAGCAATATGGTTGCCGCACGGGGATGTGAGTGGTATCCCGCGCCCATGACGACCGTCCCCATTTCCAACATCCGCAATTTCTCCATCGTCGCCCATATCGACCATGGCAAATCGACGCTGGCCGACCGCCTGATCCAGATGACCGGCGGGCTCACCGACCGCGAGATGGCGGGCAAGGAGCAGGTGCTCGATTCCATGGATATCGAGCGCGAGCGCGGCATCACCATCAAGGCGCAGACGGTCCGGCTCGCCTACCGCGCCAAGGACGGCAAGGATTACATCTTCAACCTGATGGACACGCCCGGCCATGTCGACTTTGCCTACGAAGTCTCGCGGTCGCTGGCGGCGTGCGAAGGTTCCCTGCTGGTGGTCGACGCCAGCCAGGGCGTCGAAGCGCAGACGCTCGCCAACGTCTACCAGGCGCTCGACAACAATCACGAGATCGTGCCGGTCCTGAACAAGGTCGACCTTCCCGCCGCAGAGCCCGAGAAGGTCAAGCAGCAGATCGAGGACGTCATCGGCATCGACGCCTCCGATGCGGTGATGATCTCGGCCAAGACCGGGCTCGGCGTGCCCGATGTGCTGGAAGCCATCGTCACGCGCCTGCCGCCGCCGAAGGGCGACCGCGAGGCGACCTTGAAGGCGCTGCTGGTCGACAGCTGGTACGACGTCTATCTCGGCGTCGTCGTGCTGATCCGCGTCGTCGACGGCGTCATGAAGAAGGGCAGCCGCGTCCGCATGATGGGCACGGGCGCGGCCTACGACGTCGAGCGCGTCGGCTTCTTCACGCCGAAGATGACGCAGGTCGATGAGCTCGGCCCCGGCGAGATCGGCTTCATCACCGCCGCGATCAAGGAAGTCGCCGACACCCGCGTCGGCGACACCATCACCGACGACAGGAAGCCGGTCACCGACATGCTGCCGGGCTTCAAGCCGGCGATCCCCGTGGTGTTCTGCGGCCTGTTCCCGGTCGACGCCGACGACTTCGAGACGCTGCGCGCCGCGATGGGCAAGCTGCGCCTCAACGACGCCAGCTTCTCGTTCGAGATGGAGACCTCGGCCGCGCTCGGTTTCGGTTTCCGCTGCGGCTTCCTCGGGCTATTGCACCTCGAGATCATCCAGGAGCGGCTGTCGCGCGAGTTCGATCTCAATTTGATCGCGACCGCGCCGAGCGTGATCTACAAGATGAAGCTGACCGACGGCAGCGAGCTCGAGATCCACAATCCCGTCGACATGCCCGACGTGGTCAAGATCGCCGAGATCCAGGAGCCGTGGATCGAGGCGACGATCCTGACCCCTGACGATTATCTCGGCAGCGTCCTGAAGCTGTGCCAGGACCGCCGCGGCTCGCAGAAGGAGCTCACTTACGTCGGCGCCCGCGCCATGGTGAAATACGATCTGCCGCTCAACGAAGTCGTGTTCGATTTCTACGACCGCCTCAAGTCGGTCTCCAAGGGCTACGCCTCGTTCGACTATCATCTGACCGACTACAAGCCGGCCGATCTCGTCAAGATGCAGATCCTCGTCAACAACGAGCCGGTCGATGCGCTCTCGATGCTGGTGCATCGGACCCGCGCCGAAGGCCGCGGCCGCGCTATGGTAGAGCGGATGAAGGAGCTGATCCCGCCGCACATGTTCCAGATCCCGATCCAGGCGGCGATCGGCGGCAAGGTGATCGCCCGCGAGACCGTGCGCGCGCTGCGCAAGGACGTCACCGCAAAGTGCTATGGCGGCGACATCACGCGCAAGCGCAAGCTTCTGGAGAAGCAGAAGGAAGGCAAGAAGAAGATGCGGCAGTTCGGCAAGGTCGACATCCCGCAGGAAGCCTTCATTGCCGCGCTGAAGGTGGATAGCTGAGGCATCTGCTCAGGCTGCGCTCGGCGCGGCGGGAGTGGATCCGGCCCGGGACATCGGCAACTGACAAACCAAAAGTGCAAAAACAACCCCATGCACAGTAGCCAGGGGCGTGGCGGGATTTGGCTTTTTCGATTTCACGAAATCCCGTTTGCTCCGTCGGGCAAAACAGGGGCATGATGGCACGATCGTTAGCCCTGAGTGGAATGACCGGCAGCTTCGCTTCCTTGTTAGCTGCAGGAGACCTTTGCCAGCACAGCAGCGACCGAGTGAAGCGCTGGGCACGCCAGAGACTACTCGAGGCACGGCCAGAGACTTCTTGAGGCCGCATGCGGCCGCTGCGTTCAATCCCGGCCTCTCGGCAGGATGAGATCCGTTGGGATCTCCGCAGGTGGCCCCTGCAAAAGCAAATGGACATCGTGGATGCCGCAAGGCGCGGCAAATCGGCCGGAACCCGTTAGTTCTGCTCCGCTGCCCGATAAGGGGCAATCCGTGTCGTTCGCGCCATCAGCATTGAGTAGCCCCTTATCAATCACACATCCGTTTCTGGAATTGCGGCGATAGGCACTCAACGCGGCTCAGACCGTCAGTTAGGTGCACTATCACCGTAATCCTGGACATGGGTTGATGTCCGTTGGCGGCGCCAAAGGAGAGATACTGGGATGCCGTCGCGATCGACGCGAAAGACCCTGAACGAACGTGATAGATATAAAACCTGGACGCAGTGCGGTCTCAGGTCTTGGCTTTAGTTTGCTCGGACGTCCGCATCACGGACTGACGCGGTCGCCCCTAACTCCTGCCCTACTGGGCTTGATCGTAGGCCTGCAGGATCCGGACAAAATCAGCCATGCTGGATCGATCTCGGTTTTCCGCCATAGCCGCAACCTGAGTATTGGACGCGGGTTGGCTTCCCTGCCAGAACCGCATCAGGAGATCGGCGATGTTTCTCATGGCGTACTTCTCCGCAGTCAACTGTGGCAGTAGACACCTTGAGCGGCAAAGCGCCGCTAGATCGTGAGAAAGGCCGGCGGGCGCTACGCCGCCGACCTTGTCCTGCAACTGCCGGCTCGAAGGGCCGGTTCCGTTGCGTTGTATCCGGATTTATAGGTAGCACCGAGCACTTGGTTGGGCCATTGCGCGCGGGTATGAAGTGACCATACTTAGGTAGGTTGGGCCTCGTGAATTGGGATCAGTCGACCAAATGTTGGTTTAACGTCAAGGTTGGCGGCTTCCGTTGATGCGCGCGACAAGTAATGGCTGCACGTTTTCACCGCCTGCCATGAGTGGGTTCGATGGCTCGAACTGCTCCCGCAGTTCTCGCTTACGGATAAGCAGGCGCGCATCGAGAAACGCATCCTTCAGGCTTACGGCTCGCCGGAGCGCGACGTTAAAAAAGGCATCACCGAAATAGGTCCACTTCGCCTTATCCTGACAGCCGAACGACGGATGATTGGCATCGGCCGCGGTGATGACCAGCACATCGGGGTTCGCGAGGCGTGGGATGAAGACCCCGGAATAGCAAGCCGAGATGACCACCACCTTGTGTCGCACACCAGTCTTCGCGAGTATGCCAGCGAGACGAGACGGCGTCAGCGTTTGCGTGAGCCGCCCCGCCTTGATTGCAAGGCCGTCGGGAGAGCCATGGGAGGTGAGAATCAGAAAGAGAACATCTTTCTCGGCATCCAGGCGGTTGGCTGCAACCTGCAACGACCTGGTCAGGGCTTCGATCGTTGCACTTCCGCCTTCCTTCGAATTGTATTGTACGTCGATCGCGCCAGTCTCGAAACGCCCCGCTACGACCTGAGCTGCGCCAGTCGCCTCCGCTCTAAACACGCCTTGATCGCCGAAAAGGCCAAAGGATACCACGCCAACCTTTCGAGCATCCTCAATAGCGCGTACCGACGAAACCACCGGCCCGACGATCAAAATTAGAGCGACGAGCGGTGCGCAGAGCCGCCTGATCCAAGACTGAGAGGTCATGCAAAACCTCGTTTCGAGATCGCCGCCATAGAATTGCGGCTCAATACAAAATAGCGGAGATGCGGAGATACGGTGAATTTCCATCAATCGGAACTGTATCTCTCGGGCCAAGCTCACGCTTCTATGCGATGTTTGAGAGCATGCAATTCGTCCTGGAGAGCGATCTCTACGTCAGCAAGCCTGACGGGGTCGCGTCCATGTGCGCGATAGCTTCCGATCGGGCAACCCTCTGAAAGTTCTGCCGGTCATTAACCTCAAGACGGCGAGTTCGCCCGGATGGAAGTCCCGGCATCGCTTCTCGGCCCGGGCGAACGACTGACTGCGCCAGGCTTGTGATTCCGCTCATAGCTCATTTCAGACCTTGCGATGGCTGCTAAAGAGGTCAGCTCACCGGGGTTGACCGGAAGTAATCGCGGGAAGGATGCACCGGCGCGATTGACCCAATTGTATGGTCCGGCCGCGCGTTGCAAGAGGTTTCGTCAACCTGGCAGATGCGGTCTTGCATCAATGTATCCGGCCTCTGATTGGAGCGTGTTGTGCTCCGGGCCATCATGGATATCAGCGCGCATTCGAGCTAATTAGCGGACAGGCCTCGAAGGGGCCATTCGGGTCACCAGTGTTCGCATGCGCCGGGAAGACCGATCCTCCATCGTCGTCTCATCCTCTCGCAGACCTCGGCGGGTAAGGGATGTTGGTTACGTCATCGATAGCTCCTCACTTCGCACTGTTCCTTTGTTCGTGCCTGGCGGTCGTTCCTTCGTCCCGGCCTGCGCGCGCAGACGCGCCGCGCGCAAGGGCCGTCAAGGCCGGCCGTCGTGCTGTCCTGACGGCTTGCTCTACCGCTGCCAGGCTGCGCCTTGACGGCCCCGAGCACGGCGCGAGGATCAAGCAGGTCGGGACGCCATCTCATCTGTCTTGACGCACTCGAAGGCGCGCCCC
>NZ_JADPKQ010000049.1:0-14823 GCF_023074015.1 Bradyrhizobium sp. 142 | reverse complement strand
CCTGGATCAAGACCAACATGGCCCCGCTGCGCGGCTGGGGATCCAAGGGCGAGCGGTTGCGCGGCTTTGCGCCGCACGGTCACTGGCGAACCCTGACCTGGACCCCGCCGTCAGGAAGCTAGACCGGCGTAGACCGTTCAGAGATATGTTAAAGGGGCCCGTGCGGCCTCTTTAAGCTCTTGTAGCGCATTGCGGCCGTGGTACACGGTCGTGCCCACAGCGGCCGGGCCATCACGAGGAGCGCGGCGCCGACACAGGAGCGGATGGAAAATGAGAAAGGCAGGATCTTTTGACGCAGACACCTCCGCTTCCTCATCCACCTTCCTCATGCCAATGGACACCGATCGGCTGCACGTAGGGCGTGACAATTTACACGCGCGAGCATATTTGATGCTTCGGAAAGCTCTGTGGCGGGCCGATTCCGGCCGGGTCAGCGCCTTCTGCTGAAGCCATTGGCCGAGGAGCTTGGAGTCAGTGTCACGCCTGTGAGGGAGGCGCTTCTCCGCTTGGCTTCTGAGCACGGGCTCGTCCCACATCAGTCGCGCACGATGATGGTTCCGGTCTTGAGTGTGGCCCGGTTCAGGGAAATTCGAGACATTCGAATCGAGTTGGAAGGACGCGCCGCACAAGCTGCGGCGAACAACATCTCATCGCAGGATGTCTTCGCGTTGGAGAAGATGCATGAACAGCTGATGCTCGCAAGACGGCAGCGCAACGTGCAGACCGTGCTCTCAATCAACGAGGAATTTCATTTCAGGATCTACAGATCATCAGATTTGCCTGTGGTTTGCGGACTGATCGAAAGCCTATGGGTTCAGATCGGCCCGCTTCTCACGCTCAACGCTTTCAGTGAATCCGCAACCGCGAAGGATCATCCTCACCGCTCGATATTGGCAAGCTTGGCAGCAAGAGATGGAGCAGGCGCACGCCTTGCTCTCGCCAACGACATACTCTGGGCCAGCAGGTACCTTGAGAAGGCGGTCGTCAGTCTGAATCAGCCGGCTGAAGATAAGAAGAAGCGAAATTCGACTTTGACTGTCGACGCAAACTCACGGCCCATCAACCGGGCCGCTCCTCGATGGCGCGCTTTTAACCGGGACGTGAACAAACATGCGCGTGAATAATGCTCAGATTGCCGATCCGGATCGGCCCGCGCCCCTCGTGCGCCGCATCGTCTCATTTTCTAAAGCATGTTTCCGGATCACTGGAAGAGCTTCCTTGAGTTGCGCGCTTCGTCAGGGACGCTCATGATGTGCAATTGGTACGTACAGTCCATGTCTGTTCCAAGTCTCCCTTCATCTCGGCGCGGTGACCGAGGATCTCGCTGTAGCATTGCCCGCGGAGCGGCTGCTGATCGTTGAGGCAGACCGCCTGATGGATCCGGGACCGCCGCCCGTGCAACTCAATCCCAACACCCGTTTCACTCAGGAAAAACGAGTAAGCTTGCTCCTTGCGATTGCAAAGCAGCACTGGGAGGACGACCGCAGCACTCTGCGTGGCTCCTATGTCGGCTCAACCCGGCTGATCGCCATATCATATTGGCGCGGACGTGATATCCTCAACCCATTCTCGGTGACTGAGAAGCAGCTAAAGAGTTCGGATTTTTGAACGACGGGAAAGCGGCCAGACCGGTCGCACTGGGGTTTGGCGAAAGCCCAAAGCAGGGTCATTGCCAGATGGACTCCACCAGCGATAGATAGATCACTGGGGTCAAAGCCCCGCCATCATCACATATTTGATTTCGACATATTCTTCCATGCCGTGCCGCGAGCCTTCGCGGCCCAGGCCGCTTTCCTTGACGCCGCCAAAGGGCGCGACCTCGGTCGTGATCAGGCCAGTGTTGACGCCGACCATGCCCGACTCCAGCGCCTCTGCGACACGCCAGACGCGGCTGATGTCGCGGGAGTAGAAATATGACGCAAGACCGAATGGTGAGGCATTGCACATTGCGATCACCTCGTCCTCGTCCTTGAAGCAGAACACCGGCGCAAGCGGACCGAACGTTTCCTCATGCGCGACGAGCGCGTCCGGTTTCACGTTCGCCAGCACCGTCGGCTCGAAGAACGAGCCGCCGAGCGCATGGCGCTTGCCGCCTGTGACAATCCTGGCGCCGCCCCTCACGGCATAGGCGATGTGCTTTTCGACCTTGTCGACCGCTTCCATGTTGATCAGCGGGCCCTGCACGACGCCAGCTTCGGTGCCATCGCCGATCTTCATCGCGGCGACATTCTTGGAGAGCTTCTCGACGAACTCGTCGTAGATGTTGTCCTGGGCGAAGAGGCGGTTGGCGCAGACGCAGGTCTGGCCCATGTTGCGATACTTCGAGATCATCGCGCCCTCGACGGCGGCGTCGATGTCGGCATCGTCGAACACCACGAAGGGTGCATTGCCGCCGAGCTCGAGACCAAGCTTCTTCACACCGACAGCGGCCTGCTCGTAGAGAACCTTGCCGACTTCAGTGGAGCCGGTGAAGCCGACGAAGCGCACCGCGGGATGCGCGCACAAGACCTTGCCGATCGCCGAGGAATTGCCGGTCATGATGTTAAACACGCCCTTCGGCACGCCGGCCTTCTCGGCCAGCGCAACCAGCGCCAGCGCGGTGAGCGGGGTTTCATTCGCGGGTTTGAGCACCACGGTGCAGCCGGCGGCGAGCGCGGGCGACACCTTGCGTGTGATCATTGAGCACGGAAAATTCCACGGCGTGATGGCGCCGCAGACGCCGATTGGCTGCTTGATCGCGAGCAGCCGCGAATCTGGCCGCTGTGTTGGAATGGTCTCTCCGTAGACGCGGCGAGCTTCTTCCGCGAAGAACTCGACATAAGCGCCGCCGATATCGACCTCGCCAAGCGCCTCGGAGAGCGGCTTGCCCTGCTCGGAAGTCAGGATCAGCGCGATGTCTTCGCGATTAGCCGCAATCAGCTCGAACCATTTGCGAAGGATGTTGGAGCGCTGTTTGGCGGTCAGCTTGGCCCAGGCCGGAAATGCGCGCTCTGCGGTTTCCACCGCCTGCGTCGTCTCCGCGGTGCTCATGACCGGGATCTTGGCAAGTTCCGCACCGTTGACGGGATTGGTCACGGGCCTCGAAGGCGAGCCGGCCCAGGCACCGTCGATGTAGCACTGCTCACGCAGCAGCGAGGGATCCTGTAGGCGATCGCGCAGGATGGACGAACGTTGCGGGCTTTAGCAGCGGCGGTCGAAGTCATGGCGTTGTTCCTAAAGGCTGTCAAATCCGAGCAATCGGTGTTCGTCAATCGCGAAAAAAGCCGCGCGAGAAACCGCGCGGCCAAGTTAGCGAGGAAACGTCCCAAAGGGCACTGAATCGAAGCTCAGCAAGTGGATGAACTCACTGGCAACTCCGATCTTGCACGAAACATCGTGAAATCATGCAAGCAGACATCGCATACTCATTTCCATGGGCGCGTTGGCGGCGTTCTCTGCCATACCTTGCAGGTTTTATGCGAAAATGTCGTCAATTTCGCAGCGAGTGTCATCTTCAAGTGTTACTCGCGAGAACTTCGAACTGGCGTGCTGTTCATTCCCATCGAACACACGCTTGGGGTAACGCGGGGGTAAACCTTAGTTTCGTCGGCTTCAGGATCTTGAATCTAAATAGGTCAGCGCTCGTCAACAAGCAGTACAGAAATATTGGCTCGGGATTTAACAGGGCAGCGCGGAGCGAACCAGCACCAGGCACCTCGCCGAAGCGAAGCTATTTGACCCGCAAAATGCGCAAAGTCGCGACCGAAACCCGCTGGATGTTATCAGCGCACCGCAGATTCCGCGCTGGGGTACGAGAATAGCTGGCAGTGCGGGGGCTTAGGGGCATTGTTACAGGCGCAATCTGCGCCCTCACGTTGTTCTATGGGAGCGTGGCGCAACATCATGCGATTGCCACCGGCAACTCACCGCATTGGACAAGGTGCGCGAACGCCACGCCACGATCAACAGGCTGGCCGGGTTCTGATCGCGGCGGTTGAACGGGCCGAGAGCAAGTTAGATTGGTGCGAGCATCCAGGCGAGATCCCGCGCTTACGCTTCTTACCTGCTGAAGCGCGCTGAGCTTTTGTGGACAGTCGAGTGCTCACACTTGTAAACCTTCGAGCATCTGTCGCTGAACCTGACGACTGCGATATAGTACCATTTCCTTCCAATCGGTGGTCTCCGGATAGAAGCGCTGCCGCAAGCGCTGTCGAATTTCATATCCGATATCAGCTTCAACGTCGCCCTGACGATATCTGTATAGCCAGTGGTCAGCACGTAATGCAGATCTGACCGCCTCCGGTGGGTAGGTTCCGAACTCCAGGCAAACGTAGACGTGCCGATCACCGAGGAGACGCTGCCAGTACTCATCCTGCGTCCCATTGAGCACAACAGCCGATGAGGTGCCAAGATCCGGTGATGTTACTGAGGGACCGAAAATGTCGCGCGCATGTTGATACCCTGACATGCCGGATGCCTGCTCGCATTGCAGCTCGCCATAACCGTAAGGCCCAAGGCCCGTGTGATAGTCGATAATCAAGACACGCCGACGAGATTCCAAGTAGTAATCCGAGACGATCCGTTCGAGCGTGTTCCGTGCGACGGTAGGGCCAAACCCGCCAAAGAAAATCCCGGTGGGATGTCGGTATTGACCGCTAGTCCTCGCCTTTCGCAAAGCAATCTCGCCGTGTGCTCTGCGGAACTCGTCTATTGTTTGCTCGGCAGCAAGAAAAAGTGGTCCGTCGAGTTCACATGGCACGAAACAATCAGCAAGGAGGTCGTAAACGGCATTATCAGGTGGCGTAGCGGCGAAATCGACAAAGTTCCGATTGAGGTCGCAGCCTTCTTGCGTGACGCGCCGATCCCAGGCAAATCCATAAGGATTAAGAGCATGGATTAGCAGCATCGCTTCATCAGATTTGAGCCTCTCGTACCCACGTTCAGCCATCCAGTCGAGCTGTGCCGCGGACCCGCAATATCCTTCGACGCCATGTGTAGCCGATATCAAAATTGCTACGTTTCGGGCGCGTCGGTCACCAAACCACGCAACATCTGTGGAGAGTTGTCTTCCGCGAGGTCCCCGGGCTGGCGACGGATAGATTGCGGCTTCGCCTACTGCGGCCTCCCTAACGTAATCACGGAATCGTTGGCGTGACTCAAAGTAATCCGACGCGAAGTGCTGATTCGCTGCGTCGACAATGGCATCGTTCATTCGAAGTCCAGTCAAGGCTGCACAAGTGAAGTAGTCCTTAGGGCATCTTTATCGAGCGTCGCTGACTGGGAGGCGTGCACGGATGCTTCTTTCAGCAATTGACTAGCAGGTCGCGCGACATGCTGCTCAGCGATTTCGCCTCTTTGCGAGTTACGCGTACCGTCTCGCTGAAAACGTAACCGTCGCTCTTCTCCCAGATGCCAATGATCAAGTGGAAAGTCATGTTGGGTTGAAGTACAGTCTCGTCGTCATCCTGTAAGCTTGCGCCCCCATCAGGCCAATCGTTCCCGAGGGAGTAGCCGATCCGAGAGTCTTTGCGTACGCCACGAGAACTAAAGGTGTGTCGGAACGCTCGGTCGACATCTCCGCATGTTAATCCAGGCCGCATCGTTTCGTAGGCGGCCAAGAAGCCGTCAAGCGCGGCCTGGTGCAGGTGCCGCGACCGAGCGGACGGCTCACCTAAGAACACGGTCCGGGACAATGCGCAGCAATAGCGGTGGCGAAAGGCTCCTAGTTCAAAATTGGTCTGACAATTCATCGCATAGCTTGCATCGGTCCACTTGAGATGCGGAGCAGTCGCCGGGCGTCCGGTCGGCATGGTCGGATAAATGCGAGACGCATGACCCGGGAATTCCGGCGTGCCCGTACATAAGGCATGCATAACGGCTGCGGCTACATCGCATTCTCGCGCGCCGGGAGCGACGCTTAATCTGGCGATCCTCATGGCCCGATCGACAATCTCTCCGGCCTGCTCCATGTAGGCGATCTCAGCAGGAGACTTCACAAGCTTCAGCTTGGAAATGATCCCATCGGCATCGATGCTCTTTGAAAGGTCCAGGCTTTTGGCCAGGTTGGCGTGAGCCTTCACCCCGAAACTTTTTGCCGTCAGTTCGACTCCAATATGGCCGGTTTTGGTGCGCTCGCGGATCATATCTCCAATCGGCTGCCATGGCGTCCGCTGGCTCGAACCGATGTATTTCTCGGGATAATTGAGTAGGCGCGAGTGCGGCAGGTAGGATGTGGCAGTTGCGCATGCGACGTCCATCTCTCGCAAGATCAGCCACGGATCTTCCTCGTCTTGCCTCACAAGCACGAGTTGCGGGACGTAATCGGAGTAACCATCGTAGCCGGTAAGATAGTTCATGTTCGCCTCGTTGAAGACGAGCAATGCTTCCATGCTCCGCTCCGCCATTTGCTGTCGCAGCCTAGCAGTACGTTCGCGATATTCCTGTTGATTAAATGCGGGCATCACGGTGTCTCCTGAACCCATTGCATGGCGGCGAAGCTCTTTATCGAAGCGGCGCAGCCGCAAAATGATGCTTTTGGCTGAGCGGTCTTTGCGACGTATTCGTCTATGTCTGATGCCGCCGTTATCATGCGATGGACGCCATCGTCAGTCTGCAAAGGTCTGTGATGTCGTAAACAGGCAACTTCGTGAGACGACGGATCGCCGACGAAACAAGGGGAAACGCCGCACATTCGAAGAGAATGATCGAGATATCTGGATGCGCGATCCGAAGTCGCTCGGTGCAGGCAGCGACGTCCTTCTCGATCGCCGCAGCGTCGACCGGTGGTGGCGGACGCTTCAGCTCGTCATGCCAGAACTTGCCCCCTTCGATGCCGCCGATCACAATTCTGGCCCGCTCCGCTGGATCATCAACCCCGAGCAGATCTTCGGCGACATGCGTCGAGTCGTAGGTCAAGACTGCGATCTTGGCTGATGCCGGCAGCTGCCGAAGCAATGCGGGCAGCAGGAGCAGACTTGACATCACCACGGGCACATTCGTCGCCTTGGCCACCGCGGCCTGATGTCGGATGGAGAAGCCGCAGGTCGAGCTTACGGCGACGGCACCTCGCTCGACCAGCCGCCTGGCGGCAGCGATAAATGACGGCTCAAGTGCTGGATCGCCGCGAACGACATTCTCCACCCAAGCTCCCGTGACCGTTTCAAAGATGATCGGGAAATTGAACGTGGCCGGGTTTAGCATTGAGCCGGAGGCTGGATTCGGCGGTGCGGCGCCGGATTGTACCCCGCGTTCGAGGTGCAGGACCCCAAGAGATCGTGACAGTTGCAAGGGCATTGGCGAGGCATTCCGGAGTATAAGCGAATTCCTTAAGCTTGAGGCAGAGCGGCCTTCAACCTAGGTGCAGATCTTGCGCGTAGCTATCGCTCTGCAGGTAGTGATAGCCGCAGGTCCGCCTCATCTAAGGCGCAGATGAGGGGTAATTCCTATCGTCCCGGCGCCCGCAACTTTCATTCAGCCGACGCACGCGGGATGGCTACATTCGTCGCTGTCGCAAATGCAAACCAAGCCAGCGGGCAACGCGTTATTTGGTTCAACAGGATCATTTAGCCCAAGTCTTCGCGCGACGCTGGAGTTGGCACTTGCGGAGATCAAGGACCGCTCCTTTCATTGTCGTTCCAACGAGTCTTTTTGCAACCTGCATGCCAGAGAGAATCGACTGAAATCAAGCGACCTTGAGTGAGTGGGAATTGTCGCAAGCGCGACAGCGTGGGAAAGCAAACGCGTTGCCCATGATGCATTTGGCGCTTCCGATCAGCTCGATCTGACGCGCAAAATGAATGGGGTATGAAGGTGCGGCCAATCTTGAGGAGAGCAAGCGGCCAGTGGTGGTCTCGACGACAACAGACGCGGTGATCCTGAAAGACCACGGCTGGCTCGCGATCGCGCGTACCGTCGCCGAGGCCCCTCCTTAACCTGGACCAGTGCGGTAATCGCGTATAACCTTCAAGTATCGTAGCTACGACACGAGACCGCGCCTGTAGGCGATCTCGATTGTCTCCTCGGTCGTATCGGAGTCCAACTCACGATTATCATGCGGTGGCAGCGCGAGAGTACCGCGGCCGAGCTGGCCCTGGGGTTTATCAAGAGCTTGCCGGCGTAACCGATCCTGATTGGAAGTGGCAGATTCATCATCATGAGTGCGGAATGTCAGATCGTCGCGTTCTCCTTCGACCAAATCGGATGGCCAGCGCTGGTTCTCGTAGTGTTTAATGCGTAATTCGCCTTAGTACCGCACTAAAGGGCAGAGCTGCGAATATCGCAGCAAACATTACCATCCCCCGTTTCCGACGGTGAATGATGCAGTTGAATTTGGTCGCTTGCGAGATGATCGTGCCCCGAGTGGCCCGCGTGAACGCAGGCTGACGCCGTTCTTCACCAAGATCGATGCGCCTGTGGTGACGCCTATCCAACTTGGTAGCTGCCGATGGAAAGCAGCTAGTGGTTTATTCTGCGGCAATTGCGGCCGAGCGGGACGACGTCGCCGGAGTCGCGCTGTAGCACTGGTTCGCCCGGGTGGTGGGTATACCTTTTTGGCAGATGAGAAGATGGAATTGCAACAATGGATTGTCCTTCCGCGCCGGGCTTAACTGAACACTTTCGGATTGCTGAAGTCGTTCTCAGTTGCATTGGATCCGGATCCGGCAAGGATCATCACGACACAGACCGATATGCTTGACAGAAACCCGGGTGGAGCCCAACCAAGGTACGAATGGCGAAATATCGTACAACCTATGAAGTGAGGGTTGTTCATCGAATACAGCAGGCTTACGGTCGCCTGACAATTGCGGCAGGCCTACTGGACCTAATCAAAAGCGCGCCAGTTCTATCACTGCTCAACTTCGTTCCTACAGCTCGGACACACATGTTGAGAATGATCGCGCTGCCTCCACGTCTAGTTCTTGGCGGCCGCGTGGCCGAGCGGCGTAGTTCGCGGGCTTAGGGGAGCGACATGCGCCCTCTCTTGAGAAAGAACCTTCCCCTATCGTCCTATGTCAGACGAGAAGAACAAAGTTGCGGAGCCTTAATAGAACGACACGGCCGTATTCGGCTCATTGCTTGCAATACAAGGTCGGCATTACCTCGGAGCGGACTTAAATCAAGAGCTCTGCGCTGGGTTCCGTGGCCGCCGCCTCGCATCGCCGTACAGATAGCTGTGTATCGCTGCAGCAGAGCCGCGCTTGTGGTGACAAGCTCGTGGCTCCTCTAAGGTGACTTTCTGAGCATCAGTGTGGTTGGAGAAGGAGCAGTCGATGGAAGTGTTATCGCATCTCCGGGTCGTCGAGATTGGTAGCTCGGCCGCGACCTGCTATTGCGCGCGTATGTTTGCGGATTTCGGCGCCGATGTTCAAAAGGTCGAGTCGAAAGCCGGCGATCCGCTTCGCCGCAGCGCGCCGCTCACGCCCAGCGACAACAGCGCGTGGTTTGCATTCTTGAACTTCAATAAATCAAGCGTCATCATCGATGCCACCGACCCGAATGCGACCACGCGGCTGACGGAACTGATCGAGGATTGCGACATTCTGGTCGATGGGCGTGATGTTGATCCGGCAGATTGCCCGCCAATTGATATCGCCTCGATCCGGCAGAGACGGCCCGCGTTGATCTATCTCGAAACGAGCTGGTTCGGCCGCGAGGGCCCCTATGCCGGCTTCGCTGCTACCGATGCAACGGTGCGCGCTCTCGCCGGTCTGATTAAGTTAGTTGGTCCGATTGAGGGGCCGCCTTTGTACGCACCTGATTTCCAGACGGGTATTCTCGCCGGCTTGTGGGGCTTCATCGCCACGGCTTCGTCGGTTGTTGGGCGAATGCAGGGTGGGGCAGGGCGCTCATGGTCGCTCAGCATTTTCGAATCGAGCCTCGCTCTGTCGGAATATCTCATGTTCGAGGCGTTTGCGTGCGGCGATGTGATGCGCCGGATCGGTATTAATCGCTTCTGGCCTAACTTTCCGGTTGGCATTTACCCAACCAAAAAAGGCTGGCTCGGCCTCTCGACCGTGACGCCCGGACAATGGCGCGCATTCTGCGACATGCTGGACCTATCCGAATTGCGTGATGATCCGGGTCTGGCTTTCAACGAAGGTCGCCTGAAACACATAGACCAGATCGAACGACAGTTTCTGCCGAGGCTGAAGGCCCGGACAGCGAAACAGTGGTTTGAGGAGGGACTGAAGCGCAAAATCCCGATCGTGCCGGTCCCCGAAATATCCGATCTGCTTAAAGACGCGGAGAAGAAGGCGCGCGGCGCAATCGTGCCGGTCGTGATTGGCAAAGAGGAAGGGCTCACGGCTGGTTCGATGCAGCGACTGACGTTGACGCCCCCACGCCGAGGTGGCAGGGTTCCGGCTCCCGGCGAGCAGCAACATTCCGCCCACGTCCGAACTCACGTGTCGCTGAGTGGGCCTGGTTCGTCCGACTGCGTCGATGCGGACCGGCAGCCGTTGCATGGGATTCGCGTGATCGACTTCACGATGGGCTGGGCAGGCCCGTTGTGTACCCGCACACTGGCCGATCTGGGTGCGGACGTCATCAAGATCGAAGCCATCCAGTATCCTGACTGGTGGCGCGGCGTTGACCGGCGCAGCGGCTACGTGGACGGGCAAATGTATGAAAGGGCGCAATGCTTCTGCATCATGAACCGCAACAAGCGCGGCATTACACTAGATCTTAAGCGGCCGCAGGGACTCGCTCTTGCCAAGCGACTTTTGGCGAACGCCGATATTGTGGTCGGCAATTACTCTGTCGATGTGCTGCCGAGGCTCGGGCTCGGTTACGACGTCCTTAAAACACTCAATCCACGCCTCGTCATGATGTCGATGTCAGCGTTTGGCGCGAGCAGCATCCATCGCGATTGCCGGGCCTATGGCTCGACTCTCGAGCAGGGGTCAGGTTTGCCGAGCGTGGTCGGAAGGACCGATCAGCCGCCCGTAATGAGCCACACAGCGTTCGGGGATCCCGTCGGCGGATTGAACGGCTGCGCTGCAGTTCTTCTTGCTCTGATTCACGCCCGCAATACCGGGCAGGGACAATTGATTGATCTCGCGCAGATCGAATGCATGATCCCTTTTGCGGCGCCATGGATCACCGTTCAATCGATTGGTGGTGCGCCACTCACAAAGTATGGCGCTCGACATCCGCAATTGGTGCCGCATGGCTGCTTCAGGTGTGCGGGTGAGGACAATTGGATTGTGATAGCGGCAACCGATGCGGACATGTGGCAGAGGCTTGCCATCCTTATTGGCCGGCCAGACTGGGCCTCGGATGCATCGCTTGAATCTGCGGAAGCTCGCCGCGGCATTGAGGATCTCATTGAGTCAGGCATCGCAGCTTGGACGCACGCTCGTGATGCGGATCAAGCTATGTCCGAGCTGCAGGGCGCAAGGGTTGCGGCAGGCGTGGCCCGCCTGCCGATTGACCTGCTCAACGATCGGCATCTCGGCTCGCGAGCATTTCTGCAGGAGGTCAAACGCGCTTTCGTCGGCTTGCACCCGCAGCCCTCGATGCCGATTCGCGAAGGCGCAGCGCCGTATGCGATCCGCACAGCGGCGCCGACATTGGGGCAACATAACAGAGAGGTTTTAACAGAACTTGTCGGGCTATCCGACGCCGAGATCGCGCAACTGTCAAGCGAGAACATCATCGGTACCGCGATGGTTTCCTGAGGGTAGCTCGTAAGAACAGAGCAAGCGCCTTAGACTGGTAGGTCGACACTAGGGCCCGATTACCTCAAGATTGGCAGGTCGGCCGCCCAGGAGAGGTGCAGCGCCCAAATGGTTCTTTGATCCAGGCTATTCGGTGCATGTTCAGCATGTTTCAGCATGTGGCGGTCTGTGCACCAGCAAGGCCACCGCTGAGTCTGACGGCCAAACCTCCTCGACCCTCAGTCACAGGCCGGGCGAGGAACCGCAACCGGCGATCTTGAATGGAGAGCTCCTGCTGATGGCAGTTTATGGAAAACAACGTTTCTCGAGGATAGTTAATAACTCGTTCGGTTAGCTCACGAGAGGAAGCAGTAACTCGATCGGTGTTAGTGTTGTATCAACAACCACTCGTCGTATAGACTGACGGCGCCCATACGATAGAACAGGGTACAGAAACGGCAGTTAATCCATTGCGTCTCATGTTTGAGGTGACGAATGCGATTATCCAAAAGGGACCACCGAACTCACGATAACGATGGCTGGATCATACGAGCGAGTCACAAGGTGTGCACCGCGTCGTTTTACGTTCAGGCCGTCTCTTTCGACGTGGATGCAAGTGAGTAGCTGCGCATTCTCGCGTTCCAGCTCTTTGTGCCGGCGGCGCGCCTGCGTCACCCCGGAGCAGATCGCTGACTCGGCGGTTGCGGCGGCGCGGGCGGGGCGGCGGTGGTGCACCTCCACGTGCGTGATCCAGAGACCCGGCAAGGCTCACGGGATCCCGCGCTGTATCGGGAAGTGGTGCGGCGGATTCGGAATTCGGGGATCCATTGATCAACCTGACCGCGGCGAATGGCGGCGAGCTCGTGCTCGGTGGACCGGACTCTCCTATGCTGTCGACCCGGCGGGAGGCGCTCGGCAAATGCGGGGGCGAGCTGGCGAGATCGGCCGCACACCGACGTACGATATCGGGATCCCGCTTATCTCAACCAAATTTATGGATGAGGCTAGTGTAATACGCCATTCTCTGGCAGGGGCCCTGGATTTGTCAAGAATCTCCGTCCGGTGAGCTTCAGAGCCCTGCTTGCCTCATCCTCAGACTATTCAGGGTATCGACGATGCGTTTCAGTCCAGCTTCCAGTAAATCTGGTGGTGCGCCGAAGGAAACACGTAGGCCGTTCACGTCTCCGAAGGCTCCGCCCGCAACGCATCTTACCCTCGCTTCCTCCAGTAGTAATCGTGCGATTTCGTCGGCGGATCCAATGGGACCTTCAATCGGCAGCGAGGAGATAAGCCTACCAAGATCGAAATAGAAGAAGAATGACCCGTCGGCACGCGGCGGGGCTACGTCGCGCAGATCGGACAGAATATGTAGGCCGGAGTTACGAGCATCGACCAGCCGCTGATACATCTCCGACTCGAAGCTGCCGTCGCTGACTTGAAGGTGGTGCAGGACGGCGTGCTGCGCGATCATATTCGGACTTGCGGTTGTACGACTCTGCAGCGTCCTCGCCGCCGAAATGATCGGGGCGGGCGCCGCTAAATAGGCCAAACGCCAGCCAGTAATCGCCAGCTCATTCGAAAATGCGTTAAGCAAGATCGTCCGTGAGCGTACTCCAGGATGCGCCATGACGATCGACTGGTGACGGCGCACACCGGTGAATACGAAGCTAGAGTAGCACTCGTCGGAAATGATCCAGAGCTGACGATCGAGCGCGAGCTCGCCTATATTCTGAAGTGTCGTTCGATCATAGACTGCACCGGTAGGATTGTTGGGCGAGTTCAGAATTATGGCTTTTGTGCGCGGGGTGACGGCCGCGCGAATTGCGCCGATCGCGGGAATGTATCTCGGGCGGCGAGCATCGACAAACACGGGCGTTCCACCAGCCAGAAGAACCTGGGATGGGAATTTTGACCAGTAGGGACGAATAACGATGACCTCGTCACCCGGATCGAGCACGGCCGAGACAGCGTCGAGCAATGCCTGCTTTGCACCCGGGGCAATTGCAATCTCTTCCATACTCCAATCGATGTCGGTTCCAGCAGAAAGCTTTTCGGCGACAGCCCTGCGAAGTGGCTCGAAGCCGATGGAATCCGTATCGCGGTGTGCCCTGGCATGGACCGCGGAAATTGCTCCTTCGCATATAGATACGGGCGGTTCGATGATGACGTCGCCGCGCGCCAGATCGATCATCTTATGTCCAAGCGTGGCGTCAGTCATGGTTATCTCGCGGGCGGCGGCAGAGCCCATACCTGAAAAGATAGACATCCGTTGCGCCAACATGGTCGCTGGCGCCTCTGCTGTTCAGTGATCTGAGCCGCATAGCCGCCGGTTATTGGCTCGCTTTGGCGAGCATCGTGCTGCCGATTGCACAAACTCGTCGCTGCGGCTGAATCGCTCATCACACAGGCGACGCTTTCTCCAATAACGCCGAGACCCCTTCGACTGAGCGCGCATTGAGATGAATGCCGCAGGAGAGCCGGATCCAGGCCACCCGTAGCCGGGCGATTCCGTCGGTGTCGGCGAGCTGATAATATCGACAACAAATGAATTGGCCTTCGGAAACCCGGCTATCGCCGAGCCGGACGTCACTATCGCAACATTGACGAGGTTTGCGCGCTCGCGGTTACGTTCGCCGAAATTGCCGAAGCCGCGGCCGCCATCGCAACGCACGGACACTCCAGTTGAGTCGGCGATGCGCTCGACCGCATTGGTAGGTGAAGTCCGATTGTGATGGCGGTAAACAAGCGAGCGGCCTTTACTGGCCCGATCCAAAGACCTCGTCGAATCCTGCGCGGCTGGCGTTCGTACCTGAGCGTCTGTCATATGCTTCCACAAAGCAAGGAAAGATTGCTGCTTGAGCAGACTTGAACTGCCAGCACCTCTACCCGCGATGAATCAGTGCGCTGATCAGGGGCATTGGCAAGAACAGAGACTGGTTGATGCTGCATGCAGAATTCCTTGCAGGTGACGACGTGTGACCCGCCTGGCTGTTGACAATCAATCGTGGCCATTTGTCTGTCCTTAATCAATCACAAACTATGACAGTTGACTTCGGGATTGTTGCGCGCCGATCAATTGAAATGGACTCCGATTTTGGGACCACGTGCTTAGTTGGAAGGGGCTGCTCCGTTTGATAGACGGAGCGCATGATGACGACGAAGACGAGACGCAAGATCGACGCGGCAC
>NZ_JADPKQ010000362.1:0-15076 GCF_023074015.1 Bradyrhizobium sp. 142 | reverse complement strand
CGCCGCCGACTTCCTGCTCAATTTGATCGCCTATAACCTGATCCGCATTCCCAAACTGCTTGCCGCTTAGCCTCCCTGCCCCAGGGGGCACCCAACACCGGGTTAGAAATTACATCCAACTCCGCCGCCTCGCCCCAACAACGACCGGCCAGAACAAGAAAACCCTCCATTTCAAGGTTTTTTTTTGCAGACAGCTAGAAGGGAATGGTTGTGGAGGCGCTCGGCGCGTTCAATGTTGTGCCCCAAATCGGCATCAGCATGTTGAAACTCGGTACAGATGCCGTAACGGTAAGTGCGTTGGCTCCGGCAGTCGTGCTCAGCGTCGGCGAGAGACCGCCGAGCATTGGAGCAACGGCTTGTTTGGCCGCAAGGGATGGCAGGGGGTCACCGCTACAGGTTGGTGTAGTTTTGGCCATTGAGTTGGTGACGTAGCAGTCGTTGATCATCCACGTCCGAGCACCGGCATTCGCGAGCGTCCGCAATGACTGCATGGTGATTGCGTAACGCCCCAGATCGAAGATGGTGAACATCAATATGAAAAGCGGCAGAGCGACGAGGCAGAACTCCATCGCCCCGATGCCACGCTGATCGAGCTTTCTCATCACTGCACCAAAACTACAATCCGTCTTACGAGCAGTATGCTGGGATCGCATCCCGAATTATCGAACTGCGGCGTGCCGGAAAGCTGGATGGATGCAGCGATGACCTCGGTGCAGGTACTGACCTGGCCAGTACTGCTGCCCTTCCAATTGAGGGGGTCTGCTTTGGGGAGGTAAAACACACCACTACCAGACATTGTAGACGTGCCAGTAGTCTGCGGTGACACTTCAGGATCAAACAGCGCCATATTCTTCAGAAATTTGGCGACTGATGTAAGCTGACTAGGAAGCGGGGAAGGCGCTGTGGTTGGTGCAACGATGTCAAATGAGCTACCACCAGCCATCTTCAAGCTTGTCTTGTTGCCCGAAATCGGCAGCACAATGATCGTCGCTGTTATTTGCCCCTTAGCAAGTTGCGCTGGGCTAGTGCACACAGGGTCAGGATCGTTGGAGGTACCAGTGCAAGTACGAAGCGATCCGCTGCCCGTTAACGAGAGCCCCCCTGAGAAGAAGTAGACGCCACTCTCTGTTAGGGAGGTTCGCTTAGTGACGTTCGTGTTGTCGTAAGCGCAAAGGCCGCTGGAATAGGGATGAAACGGCGGAGGGCTCGGTCCAGTACACTTTGGCAGGGTCACCCCGCTGATGGCGCTCGTGAGTTGAGAGAACGGGTCAATAACTGGTGGATTATAAGTCGAGACTTTGCTGCACAGTGAAGCGTCCCCGCTGCAACCACCAGCTGTCGTCATTACTCCGACACGGGGTGGGGTAGTCATCGAGTGAAGGTCAAAGCCGATCGGCGTACCATTTGATGCGAGACCGCAGTTTGGGGCGGTGATTTGGACGGACGAGTCCTGGACCGTGATCGGACCCGAACTCGCTAGAAGGCACGGAAGCTTGTCTGCCTGTTTGACCCTGGCCACGGCTGTCGCCGGTATATTGACGGTGGACAAACCAAGCACTTGTGTCAGGTATCCCGGCTGTCGCTGGCTAACAGTGGCCTGAACGAAACTTCCAGCCGTCCCGTTCCACGACGTGAGCGGAGTGATCGTGACAGTCTGGGAGACGCCCGTCGGAAGGCTCGCGCTACACACGGAGCCAGGATAGGAATTGTCGCCCGCGTTGCAGAACGCGTTCTGTGCCGCCGATTGCTTCGCGCGATAGTCCACTGTTTGTGCAACCGCACAGGGTACGTTCGGGTCCGTTAAGCATAATTGCTGCATGGCACCCGAATAGGCTGCCGCATCGGCGGCATTCTGCGCGTGTTGCCTGGTAACGTACCATGATCCCGCCTCGCCCCCGAGTGCGACCACTCCTATCAGCGGTATCAGGGCGATGACGGTTGCGAAGGCGACGGAGCCACGACGAGAGCGAAGCAAGCTACGCATGGATCACTCCTATTGAAACCGTTCTGCGTAAGGCAGCGTGAACGAACACGGATCGGCGTTACCACTCCGACAGATCACTGATCTCAGCACGATTGGAGCGACGGTGACGGTCGTCGTGTATGTATAGTGCTTGGGCGGAAGAAAGTTGGCTGCGGAGCAGTCAGCCATGGTATCGCTGCAAACGACCTGGAGATTGTTGATGGGATATCCCGACACCGAAGTGGGGAGTGCCGACTTCCAGCTTGCCCAGTCGGTCACGTCCTGTGGCGGGTTGTACTGGATCCTTTGCCCGAAGCCGCGCAGTGCCTCCCACGCGGCCACAAATCGAAAACCAGCGGCGGCAACGTCGGCGAGCGGCATGAGCAGGGTCGACACCAGGAAAACGTAAACGATCATCATCTCAAACGCGGCGGCGCCACGTTGATCCACGATGAAAGACTTTCGACGGCTTGCGCGCCCGCTCTGGCGGACACCTATGACGTCCGTACGCCGACTCCGAGCACGAGCAACTTGAATGATGTCCATGACAATTCGGCCACGCATAGCCGCTCACCAAACATAAGGGACCAATCTCCAACGCGACGCTTCGTAACTGGAATACTCCGGGCAAGTGCGCCGAAGCAGGTCTTCCTCGTAAAGAATTCGGCAGACTTGGACGCCGATATGCAGGACCAGCACGATCACCGTGAGCGGTGTCAGATATTGCAGCACCACGCCCACAATCACGATCTCTTCCGCGAAGTAGAGCGGATGCTTGATCCATCGATAAGGACCGGTCTGCACCACTGAACGCGCCTGCGGCACCAGGCTGAACGACCGCCCCAGGTGTCGGATGGTGACAAGCATCATGATCATGCCGACCAGCACGCAAGCGGTGGACACGAGGTTCGGCAACGCCTGATCGGTCTTGCCCAGAAAGGTGATCGTCCATGGCAGATAGCTGCCGACGAATGCAGCTATTCTCGGCAGCAGGCCTTCAGCATGCGCCTTTGCCGGCGACCTGCTCATGATCGACACGGCCAGGAGCATGTAGAAGATGGCAAGGCAAAAACCTGACAGAAGCGATGGCCAGGGTTCGGTAAATGACCCAATTCTGACGGCGACGCAAAGTGCCAACAACGTGAACCACATGCTGCCGAGCACCTGCATCATCCACTCGTAAGACCGGCTTTTCGACAGGGTGATCGTGCTCATGGCTTACTTCACGCCTATGCTGGAGAATGTACGCACGAGGTGCAGAAACGGACTTCCACCCAATATGATGAACATGGCTGGAAGCATGAACAACACCATCGGAATGGTCAGCTTGGCGCCCAGCTTGTGCGCTCGTTCTTCCAGCTTGGTAATACGTTCTCGCCGGAGGTCCATAGCAATAGTGCGCAGAGCCTGGCCCAGCGGCGTTCCGTATTGCAGGCTCTGGCTGACCATGGTGCCTAACCGGCGAAGTCCTTCGGACGTCGATCCCAACTTCTCGAATGCCTCGCTGCGATTTGGCAATATTCGGAGATCATCAAGAAGGCCGTACAAGACCCGGGCCATGGCAGGATCAGTCTGCTTCATTTCTTCGGCGACGCGTTCCAGCGCGCTCTCCAGACCCATTCCTGCTTCGCTGCAGACAACCAGCAAGTCGATCATATCCGGCGTGCCTCGCCGAATGCCCGCATTAAAACGCCGTGTCAGCACCAACAGGATCAGCCGCGGCCCCATAATTCCGATCACTACGCCAATGAGACTGAACACCAACACATCGGTCAGCGGCTTCCCAAGAAGCTGCGCAACAAACAAGGCAACGATCGGGAACAAGAACATGCTGACAGTTTTGGCTCCGATCCAGATCGACAAGGTTCGATGAGGATTCAAACCCGACGATTGGACGATCGTTCTGAGCTGGTCCAGATTTTCCGCGGAGTAGAAGCGCCGATACCGCGTGCCGAGCGACGAAAGCCAACCGGTGATGTCCTTGAGGGGCGCGGACTGGCGAGGCACACCCAACACGGCATTTGACACCCGTACGTTCAACGCACGAACGTGTAGTTCGTGGATGATCAACACGAAGGTCGCAGTCGCAAGTGCTATGGCGAGGGCCACCAAACCGAGACCAAAAGTCATAGCGCTGTTTCCCTTCTGACCATCCAACGTATCACAAGGGACCCGATAATCACTGAAGCTGCTGCGTAAGCCAGGAGCCTGTTTCCGGTCGGATCATAGATCAGCAGATCGACTGTTTGCGGATTGATCGCGTATAGCAGCCCACCGACTATAACGGGCGACACTGACAGCGCTCGTGAGGAGAAGATCACCTCTCCAGCAAGAGCCTTCGCGCGAGCAGCGAGCGCGACACGCTGCCTCACGGTGTCTCCCAGTGTTTGCAGGGTTTCTGTCAAACTACCACCTGACTTCAGCTGGACTGCAAGTGTGACCGCAAAGATCCCATACTCCGTCACTTGGGTTCGCCGATAGACAGCTTCTACAGCCTCCTCCGGAGGTCTCCCCATACTCACTTCGCTGCATACGATAGCGAACTGCCCAGCCGTTGGTTGCGGCATCTCGCGAGCAATGGTGCGAAAGGCTTCGGTCACGGGCAGCCCGGATCGAACCGTACTTGTCACCAGCTGGATCGTGTCGGGCAGCTGTCGAAACAGCTGACTGGCGAGATGATGCCGCTGCCATCCAAACAAACCTCGCACCACCATGATCGCCACGATTGCAGCCACCGGATACGCGTAGAAGTCAGAAAATTTCAGCACGCTATTGGCATAAAGGATTGCGGCTGCTCCGATCGCACCGGCAAACAGCACATAGGCGGGGTGCCAAGCGTAAGCTATCCCGGCCTTGTAACTGACGATGCGGAAGAGAAGCTGCCAGCGGGATCCGGCCTCCAACCGGCGAATGGAGGGCAGGTGTGCCGGATCTGAAACTGGTAGAGCTATCGCTACCTGACGATCGATGCGTCGTTGTCGTGCGTCAAGCCACAGCGTCGCGGCCGCTGCGCATAACAGGAGCGCCAGGTCACTGGTGGTCAAAAACTCCAGCATTATAGCTGCCTCATAGCCTCAGCCCAGGCTCGATCAAGCCCATAATAGGAAAGACGGCTTCTGAATTTTGGAACTGCTTGGGTGGACCTGTAGGTGCCTGATAACCGTCCGTGAACATCCTCGTTCTCGTACTCGAACGCCGCGATGTCATTGGTGGTGATCACCTCGCCTTCCAGTCCGATCACCTCGCTGATCTGGATAACGCGACGCTGTCCATCCCGCATGCGTTCGACTTGCACGATGAGATCCAGTGCAGCGACGATCTGAGATCGAATTGCCCGCAGCGGCAGATTTGGCTGTCCCATCTGCACCATGTTCTCAATACGGGTCATTGCGTCGCGGGCGCTATTGGCATGCACCGTGGAGATCGAACCATCATGGCCGGTGTTCATCGCTTGGAGCATGTCGAACGCTTCAGCGCCGCGCACCTCGCCGACGACGATCCGGTCAGGCCGCATCCGCAGCGCGTTCCACACCAGATCGCGTTGTGTCACCTGCCCGGTACCTTCCAGGCTCGGAGGCCGGGTCTCCAGGCTGATCACGTGCGGCTGTTGAAGCTGTAACTCTGCTGCATCCTCGATGGTGACAATGCGCTCACTGTGATCGATGAATTGGCTCATGGCGTTGAGCAGCGTCGTCTTGCCGGAACCGGTACCGCCGGAGACCAGAACATTGAGTCGGGATCGGGCGGCAATCTCCAGCAATTGTCCAATGGCCGCGGTCATTGAGCCGTTTGCGATCATGCCTGCCGTATCCAGACGGCGGCTCGGAAATTTTCGGATCGAAATGCAGGGGCTATGAATCGCCAGCGGCGGGAAGATGATGTTGACCCGGCTGCCATCCGGCAAACGGCAATCCACCATCGGACTGGATTCATCAATTCGGCGCCCGACTTGCGCCGCGATTTTCTGCGCCACCGATGCGATGTGATCATTGTCGCGGAATCGGACCGCGATCCGTTCCAGCTTGCCGTTTCGCTCGACATAGATGTTGCTTGGTCCGTTGACCATGATGTCGTTAATCGATTGATCCAGAAGAAGCGGACGCAGAGGCCCGTAGCCGGTCATGTCGTCCGCGATCTCGTCCGCTAGCTGAAACTGCTCGCGGCCTGACAGTTCGAGCCGTTCCTCGTTGGCGATTCCGTGGATGATTTCCTCGATCTGCCGCCGAAGGACATCGCGCGAAACAGTTGCGGCCACCGACGGTTCAATCTGCTCGATGACCCGTTCGCGCAGCGAAGCCGGCATCACCGGCCGCTGGGTAGAAGGTTCGTCGCGCCTTGTAGGTGCAGGCAAGCTTGGCGTAGATGCCTGCAAGCTTGGCGTCAATGCAGGTAAACGAGCTGGCGTGTCGTCTTCGCGCCGACCAAACTTTTTCATAGCCCGAGCAGCCTCCTCAACCGTCCCTTCCGCTCGGCGCCGACACCCGTGATCTCCCGGACAATCGGGGCTAGGTGACGTCGCAGTCCTGATACGTGCTTTAGAGCTGGAATTCCGAGATTGACAGCTTGGGTCATCCCCTTGCCGAGATCGGGAATCACCATGTCTGGTTCTGCGCCCAAGGCCTTGACGATGGTGGCCCTGGGAAGGCCGCCGGGGCGACCGGCGCGGTTGAGCAAGGTAAAGACCCGATCCTTGCCGGCGATGTTGGTGACGGCGGCGCGCAGTCCATGGGCGTTGCGAAGTCCGGTCACTTCCGCTTCCAGCAGCACCAGCACGTGGCGAGAAAGAGTGATCACCGGATGGATGGATGGCGGAAACGGGACCGGTACATCGACAACAACGTAATTGAACCGTTGGCGGAGCAGACCAAGCACGTGCCTCACCCCCGCTTCGGTAATGTTCAGCTGCGCATCCAATTCCTCATCGGCGGAAATCAGGCAAACTCGGTCGTTGACATCAATTGCGGCGCGTTCGAGGAACAACGTGTCCGCCCGCATCGGGTTTTCCAGAGCGATCCGCAGTCCTGGCCCGGGCTGAACACCCAACATCACTGCCGTTTCGCCGCCTTGGAGATGCAGGTCGAGCAGCGCGACCTTGGCCTTGGTGGTCTCGGCCAGTTGCAGTGCGAGATTGATGGCGATACTCGTCGCTCCGGCGCCCCCTTGCGCACCGCAGATCGAGATCACATGCCCGCCACGATCGGTCGGACCGGGCGCCACATCGCCAACCAGCTTCGGGCGTAGCTGATCCAGCACCATATCGCGCGTCAGCGGCCTCGGCAAATACTCCGTCAAGCCGATTTCCATGAGCTCGCGGTAGAAGGTGATCTCCCTGCTCTCCCCGATCAGAGCCACCCGGACGTCGGGTGGGCAGACGCCGGCCAACCTTTCCAGTTCGGTAAATGGATCATCGATTCCACTGATGTCTGTCACCAAAGCAAACAGCTCGGTGTCGGTTTCGAGCATCCGTATGGCATTGCGGATCGTGCCACGCCGGATCGACAAGTTGCTACCGTCGAGGCCTTTGCGCAGAGCCGCTGCACTAAGCTCGTCATTCACGAAACAGACGATTCGATTGCGTGTTACGACCGACGCAGATTCTTCAGGCGGACTTACTACTGCTATGTTAGCGCTCACCACTGCCTCCCCTTACCGACGTGACGATACGGCCGAAGCGACCGACGTTGACGGAGCACTTGCCGGCGACGCATCGCCAATCAGCGCCGTGCGCGTATTCCCAGCATCGTCTCTCTTGACTGAGTATTTCGTGCCGCTATTGCGTGCATAAACTACCACCGTCGCGTCCGTGTCCCCTATGTCCTGTCGATCGACCGCTGAGCGTACGGCCAAGGTGAGTTTTCCGAGCTGTGCTGCCACTGTGACTTTCTTGACCTGTTCTGGCGCGAGCTGCAACGATACCGTGTGCGCTACCTTACCGGCCGTGGCGTTGCTGGCTGAGCCACCTTGCACAATCTCCTGGTCAATCGCGACAATTCGAACATTCTGAGCAACAGTTTCGCTCAGCGTGCCATGCTGGTGATCCGGATTCTGCTTTTCGCCTATTGTCGTCGACTCCTGGGTCAACACGAGATCCACATAGTCACCCGGCCAGATCAGGCCCGAGACACCAGAGGCGGCGTCAACGTTGATGCTGATGGCGCGGCTGTCCGGTGCCAAGACGCTGGCGAGAAAACCCCGTTCGCGGGGGCGCAATATGTCTTTTGATGTGACAGGGCTGGCAGTATCGAGGAAGTTGCGAACCAGAGATCCGCGAAGTCCGATCTTGGCGTCGGGCGTATCAAGGATCGCGCCTGCTGGAACACGTTCTGGCGGCACCGAGCGTATCTCGAAATCTTCATCGCGGGCGAGTGTCCCTCTCGGTAGCGGATGTACCGCGACAAAGTACCCGACAGTGGGAGGCGCCGGCGCCGGAGTGTTCTCCGTGACCTGTGCGACCGGGACCTGTGCTTTCTGCAGGTTCATGTTGTAGGCGATAAGCCCGAGCGCAACGGTCGCGAGCACAAACACCATGATGATCGAGAGGCGCAAAGCGGATGACATGTCAAACTCCTTTGCTGAAAACGGTCCAGATGCCACCGCAGGCTATGGCAACCCCGTAAGGTAGCGGCGCGTGTCGCAAATGACGCCAACGCTCGACCGCGTAGACGCGGCGCGCGAACGACGATCCGGCGGGCGCTAGTCTCGGATATGGCAGGAGGCGCATCATCAGATGCACCACGGCAAGAACGCCGCCGGCCAGAGCGGTAACGGTCAACAACTGAATCACGCCTGTCAGCGGAAGACCAATCGCCAAAGCAACCAGCAGCTTGACATCGCCCCCACCAATCCATCCCCGCTGATAAATCATGAACAGCAGCAAGAACAGGACCGCCGCGACGATCAGGGATTCGACGAGTTGCATCGGGCTGTCCAATTGACCGGCGATCCCGAGGAGCGCCAGCACCAGACAAATCTCATTTCGGATCAAGCGCGTCGCAACATCGATCGTTGCGACATACAGCAACAACAGAATTTCCAAAAAACAGGTTATCGGAACAATCCAACTCATGAACTGCAGCCTCAAAAAACAGCGAGGGCACATCAACAAACTAAAGTGGGGTCACATAAAAATATTATGAAGCGGAGGGGCACATTCCGATGCCCCTTCCGGCGTCAGATAGCCGTATTACACGGCCGCAGTGAAGGCGCCCGTGATAGAGGTGATCCCGCCAGACAACGCCGTCGCGATAGCACCACCTGCTCCCGTACCGAACGCAGCAGCCACTGCGCCGATGATACAAGCGGCGACGATGATGTATTCGAATGACACCACGCCGTCCTGATCCGTGCGCAGGTTCTTCAAGGCTTCGGTGGCCTTGTAATAGTTTAACATAGGAGAAAATCCTTCTTGCAAGACAAACCACCTCGACCAACCTAAGCGGGAGGCATATTCCGGGACCCCCCTCCAGGTCACATAGCCGTATTACACGGCCGCGGTGAAGGCGCCGGTGATAGCGGTGATCCCGCCAGACAGCGCTTTCCCGATAGCACCACCTGCTCCGGTGCCGAACGCTGCAGAGACTGCGCCGATGATACAAGCCGCGACAATGATGTACTCGAACGACACCACGCCGTCCTGCTCCGCGCGCAGACGCTTAAAGGCTTCCGTGGTCTTGATGTAATATTTCAACATAGCGAAATCCCTTCTCAGATGAATTTGCAGATGCCCGTTGGCACATTCAGCGGCTGCGGACGATGTCCAACCTGCCACTTCATAAACTCTCTATTAAATGTAAATCCTCGTCAATGTTTAATATATATATGATTTCGCTTTTAATCGGTGTGAACAGCGCACCAATCGGGTCGATCGTAAAAATGCCAGCTATTACAGCAAGTTCGCTGAATTAACCATCAAGTGACGCAGGATCACCGGAATAGTACGGACACCAAATGGCATATATCCCGCAAAAAGAATTCGCCACGCTGATTGTTCCGGTATTTAATTTATGTGGCCACCAATTTGCAAAGCTGCCCACAAGCGACGAGAGTCTGCGAGGAAAGCGCGCGGCCGGCACGCCTCAAGGAAGTCTCGCAAAGGAGGATTGCCACGCAGAGGGCGACAACGCCAGACGCTTCAGGGGATTGCTCTGAAGACCCTGATCGCTGCGTTGCAGCGCATGATTCCGCCAGCTGCACTGGCTTGGCGCGATCATCAATTCGCGTTCGCGCAGCGATATCGGCACCGTGAGCAAGCAGAAGCTCGACAGCGTTGCCGTCATCAACCTGCATGGTGCAGCGGCGTCCAGTCGTTCAATCCGCGTTGCTGCACGTCGGCACCTCGCACAGGCAACAGGCACACAATGTCGAGCCGGTCGCCACGCAAAGTCGAAAGCGCAGCGATCAGTGACGGAAAACCGGACAGGTCAGGATAATTCGGATTGCAGGCGTGATCGAGCAGCATCTCGATCAAATGAAAGGGACTCCAGCAAATTGCATACACGAGCGGGACTTCAGTCAAGCCGAGACCAACGGGATGCAAACTGTTCGGAAAATCGGCCGGGTGCCCCAGCGCCGTCAGCAAGGCGTTGAGATCGCCTACGCGGAAAGCGCGGTCGATGGTCTTGAATGCCTCATACCATTCACATCCCTCCTCTTGTTCGCCTTTGGCTTTCGCAGCCATTTGTGTCCTAAGAGCGATCTTGGCTTCTGCGATGAGGCATTTGATCGCTCCTCGCTCGGATCGGCGTGGCTACTGAATTACATCTTCCATCACTTGCCCGATTGGCTATTTCTGCCGGAACGACTGGTTGAACGACATTGCGAGCGGCCCAACGATGTACTCAAATGCAGTCAGTTCAACGGTCGGGATCATGACAGTCGCCGGCATGCCAGGGTACAAGCGGATGTTCGGCATGCCTGCCAATTCGCCCTGATCAACCTGGACAAAGGCCGTGTAGTATGGCGCATTCGTTTTCGGGTCCGTGAGGCGGTCGGCCGAGACCTGAATGACGTCGCCATGAATGATCGGCACGATGCGTTGCTTGTAGGCGGTGAGATGGACTTCGGCGCGCATGTCCGGATGCACGTCGCTGATGTCCTCGACTGCGACCTGCGCTTCGATGGTGAGTGCATCCTCGTCGGGAACGATGTCCAGGATCTTGTCACCGCGCTGGATGACGCCTCCGACCGAGAAAACATTCAGTCCCACGACCCTGCCGGTATAGGGCGCGCGAACGTCCGTCCGGCCCAACACTGCCTTGGCACTCAGCGCCTTCGGAATCACCTCGAGGAGTCTGACTTGCGTATCGCGGAGATCCTTGGTGACGTCGGTCATCCGATAATTGTCGAGCTGGGCGATCTGCTGCTCCTGTTCGGCGATCGCCTGACGCGCCTTGGCGATGTTGGCGTTGGTATCGGCAATCTGACCTTCCAGACCGTATGCCGTCCGCTCCAGCTGGAGAATTCTTGGACGGGCGATCAGCCATCGCTCGACCAGCGGCGCAACATCCTTGGCCTCGTTGCGGATGGAGTTGATCTGATCGGTAAACGATTTGGCCTGCGCCTCTGCGCCAACGATCTGTGACCCAAGCTGGTTGATCTTCTCGCGGATCACTCTCCTTTGCCCTTCCAGCGAGGCCTGGCGGCTTTCGAACTGGTTGATCTGACCATTCCAGACGCTCTTCAAATAGGGATCACCGGAGCGCGCCTTCAGATCCGATGGCATGTCGAGGTCGGAACCATGATCGAGCTCGGTTAGAAGCCGCACTTCCGTCGCACGAAGCACCGCGTATTGCTGCGTAAGCACCTCATACTCGGCACGCGCCTGAGTTTCGTCCAGAACGATCAGCAGATCGCCAGCGAACACCCGTTCGCCTTCGCGGATATGCAATTCCTTGACAATGCCACCGTCGAAGCGCTGGACGCTCTTGCGGTTGCCGTCAACTTTGACGATCGCATTGGCAACCACGGCGCCATTGAGTGGCGCGGTCACCGCCCAGGTGCCGATACCGCCGAAAAAGACGATGATGATCAGCCATCCCGCGAGTGCCACATAGCGGATGGAATCGTTCGGTGCACCGTCCCTGGACCGCTCTCCCGCCAGGCTCGGCGCCGAACTGAGTAGTTTCGACCGGCTTGCAAACTCCATGAGCGCCATCTGCAATGTCCTAACCAGCCGTTTCACGGACTGCATGGATCGGTACGGGCCGTGTCAAACGAGCCAGGATTTCAGCGCGCGGTCCGAACATCTCGGCGACGCCTTCGCGGAGCACCAGTATCTTGTCGACCACGCCGATGGTGGCTGGCCGATGAGAGATGATCACGACCGTCGTTCCGCGCTTCTTGAGCTGCATGATGCAGTCGGTGAGCGCGGCATCGCCGTCCGAATCGAGGTTCGAGCTCGGCTCGTCGAGCACAACCAGGCTCGGATTCCCGTACACCGCGCGTGCAAGGCCGATGCGCTGGCGATAGCCCCCAGAGAGGATCGCGCCACCCTCTCCGATCTGAGTGTCATAGCCGTCAGGAAGTCGGAGGATCATCTCGTGCACTCCTGCCATACGGGCCGCCGAAATGATTTCCCTATCTTTGTCTGCTCCTTCATTGAACCGACAGATATTGGCAGCAACAGTATCGGAGAACAGCTCGACGTCCTGCGGGAGGTAACCGAGGTACTGGCCCAGCGATGCCCTGATCCAGTGAACACGTCGGCCCCATCGATGCGAGCAGCACCCGCCGATGGCGCATACACACCCACCATGTGGCGCGCTAGCGTGGATTTACCGGCGCCGGACGGGCCAATGATTCCTAGCACCTCCCCGGGCTCGATCTGGAACGTGATCCCTCGCAAAATCGGCTTCGACGCAGCGGGCGCCGCAAAGGACAGTGCTTCCACTGAGAGGCGCCCCTCGGGTCGCGGGAGTGTCAATCTGGCTTCTTGCGCGCTGGACCGGCATCCAGGAGCTCGCGCACGCGCAAGAAGGCATGCTGCCTGCCTGGTTTCGTCCAATTCGCGATCGGGCGTCGACTTTGGTCAATATGTCCAATCCGGCATTTCGGCGGGGTGCCCGTTGAAAAATTGTCACGAGCCGCGCCAAGCGGATCACACGGCGAATACTCACAGCAAAGCGCGTGGTGGCAGTTCGCTGTTGAAGTCTAAACGCCAAGTTCCGAAGGCGGCTCAGCACGATGTCCTCCGTGAAAAGAATTGGCCGGTAATCGGCGTTACCTCCGCAGTTCAACTACATGGATCGACGACAAGGCGCGTGCCCTCAGCCCGCCAACCTCCGCGGCCAATTCTAAGGAAACTGGGTCGAATTGGACGTGCGGAATGGCAATCAGCATCAAGCCCAAGTGAGAAGCTTTCGTCATCGTCGCCGATGAGCTGCCCCTGTTGGAATGCAGCGACATCGCGGTCGCGGTGAGGGCGGCGATTGATGCTAACGAAGGTCTACGTGGGGAAACACCCCAGTCAGCAGAGCCTCGTTTGGTGTGATCGCGCACTGCCCTGCGCGGAAGCGCCGTCGCAAATACTTGGTGAACGAGACGGACAGCGACGCTCACTGTCCGTCTCACTTGCGCCCGGGCGACAACAGCTCGTCCCTCGCTCTCATCCAGCCTCAGGCACACCGGAAATATGCTGGTGGTCGCGCGTGACTTTGGTGGCGATGAAGTCTGCACGTTGAAGTTGACAAGTTCTGTGGCTGGATGAGGCTTATCACCGGGAGACTCCTTGTGGGGGCGGTGATGGCGGATGATAAATTTCAATACGATCGTAATTACCTGCGTCTTCTGGAGCTGAGCCCGTTTGAGCGGCGCCCGCGTGGAGGCTGGCGGTTTGGCACCAAGATCATCAGCGATGTGATCGTCGACCGCTTGCTGGCCAGCGGCCGTGCGGAAGTTTCCGGCGTTTACTTATTTCTGAAGCGGAAGCCGAATGAGCGCGAGAGGGATCATCGCGAGAAATTCTCCAGCGTGAGCTTACTTGACGCGACGTGAATTCACCATCGCGCGTTCACGCTCGCCGGGATGTTCGTGTTTGCGGCGCTGGGCGCCGTCGTGGTCGTTCCGATCCTCCCCAATTTCATGACGCCATAGCCGTCGGGGCCATTTTCGTAGAGGATGCAGGCGAACACGTTGTGTCTCGATCGCGCAACAATCGAAGTCGCGGCTCCGACCTTGCGCTTTCGCGAACATTGAGGCCAGAGACTTGCCTAAGCTGATCCTCTAGCCTGCCCAAACCGAGATGATAGCCTGGCAGCCCTTTGTCGCACGACACATATTGTCTTGCCGTCCTCGGCGGCAGAACGCCTACTTCGATCGGCATCTCACGGCGTGAGGTTCGCTTATGCGCCCGATTATCATCTGCCATATGGCGACCTCCATTGACGGGCGCCTTCATCACAGCCGGTTCACGCCCGCCGCCCAAGGCATCTGTGCCGCCGTTTTACGGGGGCACTATGAACAAGTGGCCGATCGTCTTGGAGCCGATGGTTGGATCGTCGGCCGAAAGACGATGTCCGAAATATCAAAAGCGCCAGCGCGAGAGATCGCAGAAGTGTCGACAACAGCGCGCGAACCGCACCTTGCCGACCGAAAGGGCCGGAGCCTCGCGGTGGCTATCGATCCGTCCGGACGGATTCCCTGGGCCTCCCCACCTCCATAGTCGGGCTCCTCACCGGCGCACAGTTTGCCATCTCCCCAATCTCTCGATTTTGGACAGGACGCTTCGCAAACAGCAGGGGGTCCCAAACGTGCCATGATTGGCGGCCTACTCGCGGCCACCGCGGCGGGGTTGCTCGATTCGCGTGCCTAAGCTTCACCGGCGTACCCGCTTCACCGGCGTACCCGCACCTATCGGCGGCGATTCTGTTGATTGCTTGGGCAGTGCCCGACGCCGCCGAAAGCTCCATCGTGACCGGGACGGCGATCTGAGGTTAAGCAGCGCCGGGAAGGACAAGGCGGGCAAGGTCATCGCGTCGCGATGGGCGTCTACGTGTCCGACCCGTATTGGGACTAGAGAGCGTTTCATTTTTTGATGGAAGCGTATCCGGCATTAACGAAGTAGTTGCTGCATTCGACGGGCAGAACGCTTCTGACGAGGTGGCCGATGTGGTCGCA
>NZ_JADPKQ010000510.1:0-15098 GCF_023074015.1 Bradyrhizobium sp. 142 | reverse complement strand
ACAAGCCTCCGCCAGTCAATCCCAGCAAGCCAAAGCCCAGGTTCTCTCTCGACCAGCTGGAGCTCATCTATGTGTGATTTTCCCGGGACAGCCCTGCGCCTGCCGGGAGAGGGCTGGGGTGGGGGTGTCTCCGCGTCGGGACTGTTGATGATTGCGGAGGACATCCCTTCGTGGCGAGAGCCCTCACCCGCCGCGCTCTGCGAGCGCGTCGGCCTCTCCCGCAAGCGGCAGAGGCCGAGCAAGCCCGCGGACAATCCGCGTGAAATCCAGATGCGATCGCCCGGCCGGGACAGAGGAGCCTCACCCTGGCCGGGCGAGGCTCCCCTGTCGAGACAGGTTCGATCAGGCCGCAACGCGGGACGGCGTAGCCTTGCCGGCCTGGCGCTTCGGCAGGGTCATGACGTGCGTGGCGTAGAGGGTCATGCCGGTGAAGGCGAGACCGCCCACGAGGTTGCCGAGCACGGTCGGGATCTCGTTCCAGATCAGATAATCCATGATCGAGAATTTTGCGTGCAGCATCAGGCCCGAGGGGAACAGGAACATGTTCACGACGGAATGCTCGAACACCATGTAGAAAAACACCAGGATCGGCATCCACATCGCGATGACCTTGCCGGAGACCGAGGTCGAGATCATGGCGCCGACGACGCCGGTCGAGACCATCCAGTTGCAGAGCATTCCGCGCATGAACAGGGTCGCCATGCCGGCGGCGCCATGCGCGGCATAGCCGAGCGTTCGGCCTTCGCCGATGTTTCCGATGGCGGCGCCGACCTTGTCGGGGTCTTGCGTGAAGCCGAACGTGGTGACGAAGGCCATCATGAAAGCCACGGTGAACGCGCCGGCGAAGTTGCCGACGAAGACGAGGCCCCAGTTTCGCAGCAGGCCGCCAAACGTGACGCCCGGGCGCTTGTCGATCAGCGCCAGCGGCGAGAGAACAAACACGCCCGTCAGGAGATCGAAGCCGAGCAGGTACAGCATGGCGAATCCGACCGGAAACAGCAGCGCTCCGATCAGCGGCTGGCCCGTGTTCACGTTGATGGTGACGGCGAACCATGCCGCCAGCGCGAGGATGGCGCCGGCCATGTAGGCCCGGATGATGGTATCCCGGGTGGACATGAAGATCTTGGATTCGCCTGCATCCACCATCTTGGTGACGAATTCCGAAGGCGCGAGATACGACATCAATGGTTCCTTTTGCTTCGTAAGTGGGATCGCCACGCCCAGGAGCGCGGCTGAACATCATTGGCCGTGCGGACAGGTCTGCCGCGCACGAGGTCTGGAGAGCTTTGGAAGCCTTGGGAATCGCGTCACGACGACCGAGCCGGGGAGGCCGTAAAGCTGTTGAGCTTCCGGGCTACAGCCGCCAGCGGCTGCAACAATGCGGCAAGCCGCAGTCTTCGTTGACGTCCATGGAAATGCAAATTGCGTGCCGAGTGAGCCGGTTAAGGAAACAGAGTAATATCAAACAGATGGTGCGCTCGCCGGTCCGGCTTTTGCGTGCGCTGCGGCCCTTTGCTTAAGCGATTGCATAAGTCTTGTGCGCTGCACACCGAGTGGGCAGATCGCAAATTTCCCGTGCGGAACAACGCCTGCGACAGTCTGGCACAGCCTTCGTAACCCACTCACTAGCCAAGGTTTTCCGCCACGGCGCGCTTGGCATGAAGCTTGAATAGTTCCAGGCCGACGCCATTGAAGCCGTCCCGCGAGACTTCTCATCCGAATTGCCGACGCCACCAGGCGGGGGTTTCCCCGTCGCGCGTTCGCATGCGCTGCTTCAGGCGTCGCCGGACGGACGGGCTGCTCGTGTGCACTGACGCAATCATTCGCAACGACGCAAAGGACGACACCAGTTATGACCAAGCGCATTCGCCGGCCCTCGGAGAGTGGCCTCAGCCGCCGTCAATTGTTGAAGGCGGCCGGCAGCACCGCCTCACTTCTCGCCGCCGCCAAACTGAATTTCCCGGCCGGCGCGTTCGCGCAGGATGCGGGCCCCGAGGTCAAGGGCGCCAAGCTCGGCTTCATCGCACTGAGCGACGCGGGCCCGCTGTTCGTCGCCAAGGACAAGGGCCTGTTCGCCAAATACGGCATGCCCGACGTCGACGTGCAGAAGCAGGCGTCTTGGGGCACCACACGCGACAACCTCGTGCTGGGCTCCGAAGGCAACGGCATCGACGGCGCGCATATTCTCACCCCGATGCCATATCTGATCTCCGCCGGTAAGGTGACCCAGAACAACCAGCCGACGCCGATGTACATCCTGGCGCGGCTCAATCTCGACAGCCAGTGCATCTCCGTTGCGAACGAGTATGCCGACCTCAAGCTCGGCGTCGATGCATCTCCCTTCAAGGCTGCCCTGGAGAAGAAGAAGGCCTCCGGCAAGTCCCTGAAGGCGGCGATGACCTTCCCCGGCGGTACGCATGATCTCTGGATCCGCTACTGGCTCGCGGCCGGCGGCATCGATCCCGACAAGGACATCGAAACCATCGTGGTGCCGCCGCCGCAGATGGTCGCCAACATGAAGGTTGGCACCATGGACTGCTTCTGTGTCGGCGAGCCCTGGAACCTGCAGCTGATCCACCAGGGCATTGGCTACACCGCCATCAACACCGGCGAGCTCTGGAACAAGCATCCCGAAAAATCCTTCGGCATGCGCGCAGCCTTCGTCGACAAATATCCGAAGGCCGCCAAGGCGATGCTGATGGCCGTGATGGAAGCCCAGCAATGGTCCGACAAGGCCGAGAACAAGCCCGAGCTCGCCGCGATCATGGGCAAGCGGCAGTGGATGAACTGCCCGGTTGAAGACGTGCTCGACCGCACCGCCGGCAAGTTCGATTACGGTCTTCCCGGCAAGGTGATCGAGAATTCGCCGCACATCATGAAGTATTGGCGCGACTTCGCCTCCTATCCGTTCAGGAGCCACGACCTTTGGTTCATGACGGAGGACATCCGCTGGGGCAAGTACGAGCCGACCTTCGACAGCAAGGCGCTGATTGCGAAGGTCAACCGCGAAGACATGTGGCGCGATGCGGCCAAGACGCTCGGTGTCGCAGCCTCAGAGATCCCCACCTCGACCTCGCGCGGCAAGGAGACCTTCTTCGACGGCAAGGTGTTCGATCCCGAAAATCCGGCCGCCTATCTGAAATCGCTCGCGATCAAGCGCGTCGAAGTCTGATGGGAGCCAGCGGCCGCCCGGTGGGCGGCCGCATAGTCCTTGCGAAGCCGGAGAGAGATTGCAATGAACATGCCTGCCACCAAGATGGACATTGAGACCGCGACGCCTGCGGGCCCCGCCGCGCCGGTCGTCGCGATGACGCCGAAGCGGCCGCCACGGCGCGAGACGTACGCGCGGATGGCGAGGGAGACCGCCGTTCGCGTCATCCCACCGCTGGTCGTGGTCGCGCTGCTGGCGCTGGTATGGGAGCTCATCTGCCGCCGCGCGGGCTCGGCGCTGCCGCCGCCATCAAAGGTGTTCAAGGACACCAAGGAGCTGATCCTCGATCCGTTCTTCGACCATGGCGGCATCGACAAGGGTCTGTTCTGGCATCTCTCCGCCAGTCTCCAGCGCGTCGCGCTCGGCTATTCGCTCTCCGCGGTCGCCGGCATCGCGCTCGGTGTGCTGGTCGGGCAATCAGTCTGGGCGATGCGCGGGCTCGATCCGCTGTTCCAGGTGCTGCGCACAATCCCGCCGCTGGCCTGGCTGCCGCTGTCGCTCGCGGCGTTCCGCGACGGCCAGCCCTCGGCGATCTTCGTCATCTTCATCACCTCGATCTGGCCGATCATCATCAACACCGCGGTCGGCATCCGCAACATCCCGCAGGACTATCGCAATGTCGCGGCAGTGGTGCAGCTCAATCCGCTCGAGTTCTTCGGCAAGATCATGATCCCGGCGGCGGCGCCCTATATCTTCACGGGGCTTCGCATCGGCATCGGCCTGTCGTGGCTCGCGATCGTCGCGGCGGAGATGCTGATCGGCGGCGTCGGCATCGGCTTCTTCATCTGGGATGCCTGGAATTCCTCGCACATCAGCGAGATCATCTTGGCACTGTTCTACGTCGGAATCATCGGCTTCGTGCTCGACCGCCTGATCGCAGGCCTCGGCAAGATCGTCACCCGCGGCACCGCGCAGAACTGAGGGGAGAGAGCACATGACCGCCTATCTGAAGCTCGACCACATCGACAAGGTTTTTACCCGCGGCGCCGCCTCCACGGAGGTGCTGAAGGACATCAGCCTGACGATCGAGAAGGGCGAATACGTTTCGATCATCGGCCATTCCGGCTGCGGCAAGTCGACCCTGCTCAACATCATCGCAGGCCTGACCGGCGCCACCACCGGCGGCGTGCTGCTGGAGAACCGCGAGGTCAACTCGCCGGGTCCCGACCGCGCCGTGGTGTTCCAGAACCACAGCCTGCTGCCCTGGCTCACTGTCTACGAGAACGTCAGGCTCGGCGTCGACAAGGTCTTTGCCAGGACCAAGTCGCGCGCCGAACGCGACGCCTGGGTCATGCACAATCTCAACCTCGTGCAGATGGCGCATGCCAAGGACAAGCGTCCCTCGGAAGTCTCCGGCGGCATGAAGCAGCGCGTCGGCATTGCCCGCGCGCTCGCCATGGAGCCGAAGGTGCTGCTGCTCGACGAGCCCTTCGGCGCGCTCGACGCGCTGACCCGTGCGCATCTTCAGGATTCGGTGATGGCGCTACACCAGAAGCTCGGCAACACCATTTTGATGATCACCCACGATGTCGACGAGGCCGTGCTGCTGTCCGACCGCATCGTGATGATGACAAACGGTCCCTCCGCGCGCATCGGTGAGGTGCTGGAGGTGCCGCTGGCGCGCCCGCGCAAGCGGCTCGATCTCGCCACCAACACCACCTATCTGAAGTGCCGGCAGCGCGTGCTCGAATTCCTCTATGAGCGACACCGCTTCGTCGAAGCCGCGTAAGCGCGTCGTTAATACGTGACGTGCGCGCACAAATAACAGACATCGCGCTCAATTCTTGTGCGTCGCACAAGGATTGAGCGAATCGCAAAATTTGCATGCGAAATCCGCCTGCAAAAGCTTCGGGCAACGCGAAATAAGCCCCTGAATTCTCTGTATTTCCCAATCGCGCGCAATTGGCACGGAAATTGAACCACCTTTTCTGACGCCAACGACGACGTCCCTCAACATCATCAATCAGCATCGTGAACTCGCCACCGGGGCTTGGCCTCGGCGCGCGCCTCCTTGCCTGGAGGCTGAGCCTGCAACGGCGCAGCGGTGAGCCTAGAAGGGATACTCAATGACGAAGAATCCGACTCTGAACTCCACATGGATTTCAGACTGGCGCCCCGAAGACGAGGCGTTCTGGAATGCGACTGGCAAGACCATCGCGCGACGTAACCTGATCTGGTCGATCGTGGCCGAGCATATCGGCTTCTCGGTGTGGCTGATCTGGAGCATCGTCACCACCAAGCTGCCGCAGGCGGGCTTCCATTACACCACCGACCAGCTGTTCCAGCTCGTCGCGGTGCCGGGACTGATCGGCGCCTTGATGCGCTTTCCCTACACGTTCGCGGTCACGACCTTTGGCGGCCGAAACTGGACCATTTTCAGCGCGGCAATCCTGTTCATCCCGACGCTGTCGCTCGCCTATTTCGTCAGCGAGCCCGACACGCCGTTCTGGCTGATGCTGCTGATTGCCTCGACCGCGGGCCTCGGCGGCGGCAACTTCGCCTCCAGCATGACCAACATCTCGTTCTTCTTCCCCGACCGGATGAAGGGATGGGCGCTCGGCCTGAATGCGGCCGGCGGCAACATCGGCGTCTCCAGCGTGCAGCTGCTGACCCCAATCCTGATGACGCTTGCCGTCATCAACCTGTTCCAGGCAAGCCCCGTCGACGGCGTCTTCCTTCAGAACGCCGGTCTGATGTGGGTGCTGCCGATCGCGATCGCGGTGTTCGGGGCGGTGTTCTTCATGAACAACCTCACCACGGCCAAGTCGTCGATCAAGAACCAGCTCGCGGTGGTCAAGCGCAAGCACACCTGGATCATGGCGTATCTCTATATCGGCACGTTCGGATCCTTCATCGGCTATTCCGCGGCATTCCCGCTGCTGATCAAGACGCAATTCCCCATGGTGACGATCGCGATCGCGTTCCTGGGCCCGTTGGTCGGCTCGCTCTCGCGCCCGTTCGGCGGATGGCTGGCCGACAAGGTCGGCGGCTCCATCATCACCTTCTGGAATTTCATTGCGATGGCGGCGGCGACGGTCGGCGTGGTCTATTTCGTCGGGCAAAAGGATTTTATCGGCTTCCTGTCGATGTTCCTGATCCTGTTCGTCACCACGGGCATCGGCAACGGCTCGACCTACCGCATGATCCCCTCGATCTTCCGCGAGCAGAACCTGTTCAAGGTGCGTGGCAAGGGCGATGCGGCGCGCGCGCTGGCCATGAAGACGGCGAGCATCGAGAGCGGTGCCGCGGTCGGCCTCATCGGCGCGGTCGGTGCCGTCGGCGGCTATCTGATCCCGAGCGGTTTCGGTAAGTCCATCGCCCTCACCGGCGGACCGCAGCTCGCGCTCGCGATCTATCTCGCCTTCTACGCCTCCTGTCTCGCCCTGACCTGGTGGTTCTACCTGCGTCGCAGCCCGCAGGGTGAAGGCGCGCCAAGCCTCGCCGAAGCACGTGTGTGACACTTGGTACGAATCTCGCTTCTCCCCGTACGCGGGGAGAAGCATTGGCCGGAACGTTTGACCCATGAACTTTTTCCGCAATGGCGCGGACAAAGGCGGACCTAACAGCCAGGAGAACATCGTGACATCAGAACAGATCACCCTCGTCCAGCAGAGCTTTTCCAAGGTCGCGCCGATTTCCGCGCAGGCTGCGGTGCTGTTCTACGATCGCCTGTTCGAGGTGGCGCCGTCCGTGCGCGCGATGTTTCCCGAGGACATGACCGAGCAGCGCAAGAAGCTGATGGGCATGCTGGCCGCCGTCGTCGGCGGCCTGTCGAACCTGGAATCTATCCTTCCCGCGGCCTCGGCGCTGGCCAAGCGCCACGTCGCTTATGGCGCCAAGGCCGAGCACTATCCGGTGGTCGGCGCGACCTTGCTGTGGACCCTAGAAAAAGGGCTCGGCGAGGCCTGGACGCCCGACCTGGCAAAAGCCTGGACCGACGCCTACGGCGTGCTGTCCGGCTTCATGATTTCCGAGGCCTACGGCGCGCAGCCGCAGGCGGCTGAATAGGAGATGCCTTGTGAGTGAACCGCTCGTCATCGTCGGTAACGGTATGGCGGCCGCGCGTCTGGTCGACGAGCTCGCCAAGACCTCGCTCGGCCGCTACGCGGTCGCCGTGATCGGCGAAGAGCCGCGACTTGCTTACAACCGGGTGCTGCTCTCCTCCGTGCTCGCGGGGGAGACCGGCTCGCACGAGATCGAGCTCAGGCCCGCCGACTGGTGGCGCCATCGCGGCGTCACGGTGCGCTATGGCTACCGCGTCACCGAGATCGACACCGGTCGCCGCGAGCTCAAGATCGAAGGCGAGGAGAGCATGGAATATTCCAAGCTCGTGCTCGCCACCGGATCGACGCCGCTGCGGCTGAACGTATCAGGCGCCGACCTTGCTGGGGTGCACACCTTCCGCGACACCCGCGACGTCGATCTGCTGCTGACGCTCGCGGCGGTCAAGAAGCGCGTCGTTGTAGTCGGCGGCGGCCTGCTCGGGCTTGAAGCGGCCTATGGGCTGGCCAAGGCCGGTGCGCCGGTGACGCTATTGCATCTGATGGACCGGCTGATGGAGCGCCAGCTCGATCTGCCGGCCGCCGATCTGCTCAAGACGCTGGTCGAGCGCAAGGGCATCCGCATCCTGCTCAACGCCTCGACCGCCCGCATCCATGGTGAGGGGCACGTCGAAGCCGTCGAGCTGGCAGACGGCAGCCGCATCGAAGCCGACGCCGTGATCTTCGCCGCCGGCATCAGGCCCAACGTCGCGCTGGCCAAGGACGCCGGCATCGCGGTCAACCGCGGCATCGTTGTCAACGACGAGATGCAGACAGCCTCGCCCGACATCTACGCGCTCGGCGAATGCGCCGAACATCGCGGCATCTGCTACGGTCTGGTCGAGCCGGCTTATGAGCAGGCGCGGGTGCTGGCGCGGCATCTTGCCGGCCGGCCTGCTTCCTACCAGGGCAGCGTGGTCTCGACCAATCTGAAGGTCTCGGGCGTCAGCGTGTTTTCCGCCGGCGACTTCATGGGCGGGGAGGGCAGCGAGAGCCTGGTCCTCACCGACCGCAGGCGCGGCACCTACAAGAAGCTCGTCATCGGCGACGGCCGGCTCACCGGCGCCGTGCTGATCGGCGATACCGTCGATGCGCTCTGGTATCTCGAGCTGATCCGCAATCGCGAAAAGGTTGTGGCAATCCGCACGGACATGATGTTCGGCCGCGCGCTCGCGCGTCCCTCCAAAGCAGCTTAACGGGGCGGCTCGAGATGACGGTGATTGATCCCACGCTGCGCACCACCAAGACGACCTGCCCCTATTGCGGCGTCGGTTGCGGCGTGCTGGCGACGCCCGACGGCAACGGCGGCGCGGCGATCGCAGGCGATCCCGATCATCCCGCCAATTTCGGCCGGCTCTGCTCGAAGGGTTCGGCGCTCGGCGAGACCGTGGGGCTGGAAAGCCGGCTGCTCTATCCGATGATCCGCTGCAAGGGCGTGCTCGAACGCGTCGCCTGGAGCGATGCGCTCGACCATGTCGCCCATCGCATGCAACACATCGTTGCGCGCGACGGCGCTGACGCGGTCGCGTTTTATCTTTCCGGCCAGCTTCTCACCGAGGACTATTACGTCGCCAACAAGCTGATGAAAGGCTTCGTCGGCACGGCCAATGTCGACACCAATTCGCGGCTCTGCATGTCGTCCTCGGTCGCCGGCCATCGCCGCGCCTTCGGGGCCGATACCGTGCCCGGCTGCTACGAGGATCTCGACGAGGCCGATCTTCTGGTCTTCGTCGGCTCGAACGCCGCCTGGTGCCATCCGGTGCTGTTCCAGCGCATGCTGAAGAACCGGCAGGAGCGCGGCGCGCGCATGATCGTGATCGATCCGCGCCGCACCGACACGGCCGGCGACGTCGATCTGTTTCTGGGCCTCAAGCCCGGCACCGACACCGCGCTATTCTCAGGTCTCTTTGTCCATCTCGCCGACAACGGTGCACTGGACCAGGACTATATCGCAGAGAACACCTCGGGTTTTGATGACGCGCTCACGCGTGCGCGCAGCATTGCCGGCAGCGTGACTGCGACCGCGCTTGCCACCGGCCTCACCGAGCAGGACGTTGCAAGCTTCTTCAAGATGTTTCGCGACACGCCGCGCGCCGTCACGCTCTATTCGCAAGGCGTCAACCAGTCCGCGCAGGGCACCGACAAGGTCAACGCCATCCTGAACTGCCATCTTGCCACCGGGCGTATCGGCAAGCCGGGGGCCTCGCCGTTCTCGCTCACCGGTCAGCCCAACGCGATGGGCGGCCGCGAGGTCGGCGGCCTCGCCAACCAACTCGCCGCGCACATGAACTTCACCCCGCCCGATATTGATCGGGTGCGCCGGTTCTGGAAGGCGCCGCGCATCGCCACCCATGAGGGCCTGAAGGCGGTGCAGCTGTTCGAAGCGATCGACCGCGGCGAGGTCAAGGCGTTGTGGGTGATGGGCACCAATCCGGCGGTGTCGCTGCCCGATGCGGACTTCGTGCGCGAGGCGCTGAAGAAGCTCGAACTGTTCGTAGTGTCCGAGAATGTGCTTTCCAACGACACCGTCGACGCCGGCCCGCACGTGCTGCTGCCGGCGCTCGCCTGGGGCGAGAAGTCGGGCACAGTGACCAATTCCGAGCGCCGCATCTCGCGCCAGCGCTCGTTCCTGCCGGCGCCGGGCGAAGCGCGGCCGGACTGGTGGATCCTCAGCGAAACCGCCAAGCGCCTCGGCTTCGGTGACAGCTTCAACTACAAATCGGCCGCCGACATTTTTCGCGAGCATGCCGCGCTTTCGGCGTTCGAGAACGATGGCAGCCGCGATTTTGACATCGGCGCGCTCACCTCGCTGTCCGACGACGCCTTCGACGCATTGAAGCCCGTGCAGTGGCCCGCGCGCGAAGGCGGGGCGCCTGGCGAGCGCTTCTTCGCGAGCGGCGGCTTCTTCACCAATGACGGCAAGGGCCGCTTCATCGCGCCGGAGGTGCCGGCGCTACGCGGCGAAACCTGCGCCTCGCGCCCGCTGCGGCTCAACACCGGGCGTATCCGCGATCAGTGGCACACCATGACGCGCACGGGCCTGAGCCAGCGGCTGGGTGCGCATCTGCCCGAGCCGTTCGTCGAGATCCATCCCGACGATGCCAACAAGTTCGGCGTCGTCCATGATGGTTTTGCCCGCATCACCACCGACTACGGCCAGTGCATCCTGAAGGTCGTCGTCAGCGAGCGGCAGCAGCGCGGCACGCTGTTCGCACCGATCCACTGGAGCGCGATGAACGCCTCGCACGGCCGCGTCGGTGCGCTGGTGCAGTCCTTCACCGATCCGTTCTCAGGGCAGCCGGAATCGAAAGCGACGCCGGCTGCGATCGCGCCGTATGAATACGTCTTCCGCGGCTTCGCGCTGTCGCGAAAGCAGCTCGACCTGCCGCCGAACCTGTTGTGGACGCGCGTCAGCGTCGCCGGCGGCTTCGGTTATCTCTTCGCGGACAATGCCGATCTCGCGCGCTGGCCGGCCTGGCTCGACGGCGTCGCCGGCGAGGATGTCGCTGACTATCGCGACTTCGGTGGCGGCGTCTATCGCGCCGCCTCGTTCGCGGGCGATCGCATCGAGACTTGCCTGTTCGTCGGTCCCGCCCACGACGCCGGCGACTGGGAGGTGGTGAAGAGCCTGTTCGTGGCCGACCGCGTCACCGACGAAGAGCGCCGCATGTTGCTGTCCGGCAAGTCGGGCGAGGGCACCGCCTCGACCGGCCCGATCGTCTGCGCCTGCTTCGGCGTCGGCCGCGGCACGATCTGCGACACCATCTCCGCCGGCGCGCGCACCGCTGCCGAGATCGGCACAAAACTCAAGGCCGGCACCAATTGCGGCTCCTGCATCCCCGAGCTGAAGCGCCTGATCGCGACGAGCGAGGCCGCGCCGCCAAAGCAGGCCAAGCTCGCGGGCGCAGCGGGTTAAGACCGGCTCTTTCCATTGTCATTGCGAGCGCAGCGAAGCAATCCAGAGTCTCTCCGTGGTGACAGTCTGGATTGCTTCGCTCCGCTCGCAATGACGATGTGGATGTAGTTGCGCACGAATTTCTGCGATGACACCCGCCGCAATCGACGGCCGCGCCGCTGTGTCCTATGGTGCCTGCCGTCCAACAGCTTGCTATCGTCGGTGAACTGAACTCTTCTCCGTGGCAGTCGCTTGAACGAGAGATCGGCATCGGAGAAGAACATGCGAAAAAATCCCTTCGGCCAGACCGGCGCAAACGTTTCCGTCATCGGGCAGGGCACCTGGTATCTCGACCATGGCGACCGCAAGCGCGCGATCACGGCGCTACAGCGTGGGCTCGATCTCGGCATGACTCATATCGACACCGCCGAGATGTACGGTGACGCCGAACTCGTCATTGCGGACGCGATTGCGGGCCGCCGTGATGAAGTGTTCCTTGTGTCAAAAGTGCTGCCGAGCAACGCCTCGCGCCGCGGCACGATTGCGGCCTGCGAGCGCTCGCTGAAGCGGCTCAAGACCGACCGGCTCGATTGTTATCTCTTGCATTGGCGCGGTTCCTATCCGCTGGAAGACACCGTCGCCGCGTTCGAGGAACTGGTGAAGACCGGCAAGATCAAATCCTGGGGCGTTTCCAATTTCAATGCCGACGACCTCGACGAGATTCTCGACGTTGCAGGCGAGGGCAGGATCGCTTGCAATCAGGTGCTCTATCATCTGAAGGAACGCGCGATCGAGCACGCGGTGATCACCTGGTGCGAGCGACACGGCACAGCGGTGGTCGCCTATTCGCCATTCGGCCATGACGATTTTCCAACGGGCAACAGCAAGGGCGGCGCGGTGCTTGCGCGCATCGCGGAAACGCGCGGCGCCACGCCGCGTCAGGTCGCGCTGGGTTTCCTCACCCGTGCAACTACGGTGTTCGCAATTCCCAAGGCATCATCTGCGGAACACGCGGGCGAAAACGCGGCGGCCGGCGATCTCGTGCTGACGAAAGACGAGATTGCAGCGCTGGATGCGGCGTTTCCGTGCGGTCCCAAGCCGCGCGGCCTGCCCATGCTGTAGTGCAGCAACGCGCATTATTAATGGAATATTGACGCGCGCGGCGATCGGCGCATATCGGCATCCTGTTTTCTGAAGTTGTGAAAGCGGCGCATTTGTCGTTTTTTACGACCGCTCCCGATTCGCAATTTTTCCCGAGTTCCAGCCGTGACTCCGCCGCCCGCCGCAGCCGCAAGGCTCGATAGTATTTCCATGCCTATGCCCGAAAAGAAGAAGGTCGGCCGCCGCGCTCCCGCGCGCGTCGATCATCCCTTCAAGGGCATTGCGCTGGTGCTGTTGTCGACCGTGTTCCTCGGCTGCTCCGACGTCACCGCGAAATATCTGTCGACGAGCCTGCCGTCGATCGAGATCACCTGGATCCGCTTCGTCACGTTCGCGCTGATGTTCACGCCGGTGATGTTTCCGCGCTCGCCGGTCTATGCGATGCATACCCAGCGGCTCGGTTTGCAGTTGATGCGCGGTGCCGCGCTGCTCGGCTCCTCGCTGTTCTTCATCACTGGCCTCGGCTTCCTGCCGATCGCGGAAGCCTCTGCCACCGGCTTCGTCTCGCCGTTGTTCGTCACTGCGTTGTCGATCATCTTCCTCAGCGAGAAGGTCGGAATGCGCCGCTGGATCGCGACGGCGCTCGGCTTGATGGGCGTGTTGATCATCCTGCGGCCGGGCTCGAGCGCGTTCCACATTGCCGCGATCTTCCCGATCATCTCGGCGTTCTGCTGGGCCGCCGCACTGATCCTGACCCGCATGATCAGCGGGCGGGAAGCCGTCGTCACCACGATGGCCTATTCCGCGCTCACCGGTGTCGCAATCCTCACCGTGATGGTGCCGTTCGTCTGGGTGACGCCGAGCTGGACCGCGATCGGGCTCGGCATCGTGATCGGCGTTGCGTCCACGGTGGGCCAGTGGATCATCGTGCTCGCCTATCGCTATGGCGATGCCTCGGTGCTGGCGCCGTTCTCCTACACGCAGCTGCTCTGGGTCAGCATTTTGGGCTTCTTCATCTTCGGCGAATTGCCGGACGTCTGGACCATCACCGGCGCGGCCTTCATTGTCGCAAGTGGTCTCTATATCGCCCATCGCGAACGCATCCGCCGCGCCCAGCTCCTGATCCTGGAAGAGCGTTCGCCGAACGCCTGACGCAATATCGCGCAGTCCGCTTCGTGCTATCGACCGCTCCAACAACAAGGGAGGAGCCGGATGCGCGCTGCGATTTTCAGGAACGGTGAGATTGTCGTCGACCGTATGGCGGAGCCGAAGCCGGGTTCCGGCCAGGTGCTGGTCAAGACCCTCACCTGCGGCATCTGCGGCTCAGATTTGCACGCGCGCCAGCACGCCCATCGCATGGTGGAGATGGCGCAGAAGGTCGGGCGCAAGCCGATGGACTTGTCGCGCGACGTCGTGTTCGGCCATGAGTTCTGCTGCAAGATCGTCGATTACGGGCCCGGCACGCTGCGCAAGCTCAAGCCGGGCACCCGCGTCTGCTCGCTGCCGGCGCTCGTGACGCCGCAGGGCATCGAGGGCATCGGCTATTCCAACGACAATATCGGCGGTTATGCCGAGGCGATGCTGCTGAGCGAGCCGCTGCTGCTCGAAGTGCCCAATGGTCTTGCCGCTGAACACGCGGCGCTGACCGAGCCGATCGCGGTCGGGGTTCACGCCGTGGCCAAGGCCAACATTCGCGGCGGTGAGGTGCCGCTCGTGATCGGCTGCGGTCCGGTCGGGCTCGCGGTCATCGCCGCGCTCAGGATCAAGGGCCTGCATCCGATCGTCGCCGCCGACTATTCGCCGGCACGCCGTGCGCTTGCGGCAAAGCTCGGCGCCGATATCGTCGTCGATCCCAGGGTATCGCAACCCTACGCGACCTGGGCCGAGCACGCACAGATGTCGGAGGCCAAGAAAGCTGCGCGGCCGCCGTTGCAGGCCATGCTGCCGGCACTGAAGCCTGCGATCATCTTCGAATGCGTCGGCGTGCCCGGCCTGTTGCAGCAGGTGTTCGAGGGCGCGCCGCGCGATGCAAGGATTGTCGTGGTCGGCGTCTGCATGGAGACCGACCGAAGCGAGCCCATGCTCGGCATCATGAAAGAGCTGAGCGTTCAGTACGTTCTCGGCTACACGCCGGACGAATTTGCAGCGTCACTGCGCCTGATCGCGGAAGGGCAGGTGGACGCCGCCGCCATGGTGACCGCCGAAATCGGCATCGACGGCGTGGCGAAAGCCTTCGCCGATCTCGCCAATCCCGAGGTGCACACGAAGATCATCGTGCAACCGTGGCGATAAAGCACCCGTCATTGCGAGCGTAGCGAAGCAATCCAGTCTGTCGCCGCGGAAAAGACTCTGGATTGCTTGTGCGCCAGGCAAGCTGGCGCGGTCCAACCGGTGGAAGTCCGGTCCGGGTAAGCCGTAGCGGGCGCCCGGTAGTGAGTGTTGCGGTGTCGTCGGCGACGGCGGCAGCGAAGCGTACACAACGATGCTGTGGGGTGGCTATTGAGCCGCGAAAGACAGAAACTCGCAGAGGCCGAGGCGGTAAGCAACGTCGAAGGCAACATGTGCGGTCCCGTTATGCGAGGGGCTGACGCTCTGCCGTGGTCGAAGACCCCATCACGCAGTAAGGGACCGCGCCGGAACCTGGGAGGTCCCGCGTTCGACCGCAGGCGGCATGCGCCTTCGGTCCGCATCGGGAAGGCGAGGAGCCGAAGCCGATGACGAACGAACGCGGGAAGTCGGACGTGGCCACAGTGCGAAGCCGGCGAACGAGGCAGAGCGATCTGCGAAAGGAGCTGGTGGAGCGAAGGGCCGCGACCAAGGGGAATGCGGACCAGCAAAGCACGACCCTGAC
>NZ_JADPKQ010000340.1:0-15184 GCF_023074015.1 Bradyrhizobium sp. 142 | reverse complement strand
GCGAGTTCGGGCTGGATCACAACGAGAGCAGATCCTGGCATGGCTGGCACCGTCATGTGTCCTTGGTGATGCTCGCCTTCGCCATGATGGCGGCGATCCGACATCGCGCTAATCCGCCACCGCCCAAAAAAACCAAACGCCGCCCCCCGGCAAAAGCCAAAGCATACCCACGCCGCCGCTGATCCGTTGGTCAATCCAGGAAATCCGCCGCATTGCCATCAGACTTGCTCGAAAGCGTATTCAACCCGCACGCATCATCGCATGGTCTTTCTGGCGCAGAGCTCATCAGGCTGCCGCTCAACGCGCTCATGTCAAATCAAAAAGACAACTGTAATGCTAGGTGTGCGGTCAGCTCGCCGGGCGAAATGCGCGCCAGCGCCATCCGGTGCTTGCTCGCCGGACATGGGTCGCTCGCCTATAGAGCCAGCCACACGCCGATGGAACAGCCGACGCCCGCTCCCCTCAGCGCAACGCACATCGGCTCCGCCGAAGCGGCCAACGTCGACCAGGTCCGTCTGGTCTGCAACGAGTACGGACGCTGCTTCCGCACCCGCGGACCGCGCTACGTTCAGCGGTACTACAGCGACGACGACAGCTATGTCGTGCGCCGGAGCTATGGCTACTCCGGCGGCCCGGGCTACTACGATCGCGGGTACGGCTACTACGGCGGCGGCCCGAGCATCGGCTTCAGTTTCGGAACGCGAGGCTGGTGAGCCAGCCACGGAAGAGCCGCTCTCAAGGAGCGGTCATCGCACAATTGCCGCGACTTGTTGTTGCGACTTGTTGTTGCCACTTGGCGCCCATCTTGCAAGACTTTGTCGCGGAGCAAATCATCCGACGGAAGCGCTGACCTCGCCATGGACTTGAATACCATCACGACAGTGGTCCATCCGCAAACGCGCGCGCAGCTGCCCGTTTGGACGCCAGGCGATGCTTGGCTCGCGGGCGGAACTTGGCTGTTCTCGGAGCCGCAGGTCCACCTGACTCGGTTGATCGATCTCACCGATCTGAAATGGCCGGCGCTGACGATCACAGAGAGCCATCTTACCATCGCCGCGACCTGCACCGTCGCACAGCTCGATGCCCTCGCCTGCCCGACCGACTGGCTCGCGGCGCCGCTGATCAGCCAGTGCTGCCGCGCCTTCCTCGCCTCCTTCAAGGTCTGGAAGACGGCGACGGTCGGCGGCAATCTCTGTATGTCGCTGCCGGCGGGACCGATGATCTCGCTCACCTCCGCGCTCGACGGCGTTTGCACCATCTGGAAGGCCGATGGCGGCGAGCAGAAGATTCCCGTCGTCGAATTCGTCACCGGCAATCAGCGCAATCGCCTGACAGCAGGCGATCTGCTGCGGCAGATCGATATCCCGCTTGCCGCGCTGAAGCGCCGCTCGGCGTTTCGCCAGATCTCGCTCGTACCGGTCGGCCGGTCGGCCGCGCTTCTGATCGGTAGCCGCGATGCCGATGACACGCTGACGCTGTCGGTGACCGCATCGACCGTGCGCCCAGTTCAATTGTCGTTTCCCAAGCCGCCCGATGCGCGCGCGCTACGCGCCGCAATCGAGCAGCAGATCCCCGACGCGTTGTACCACGCCGACATCCACGGCAAGCCGCTCTGGCGCAAGCACATGACGCTGCGGCTCGCCGAGGAGATTCGCGGTGAATTGCTGGACACGGCACGGCCATGAGCTTCGAGATCAACGGCACGCCGTTTTCGCAGGAGCCGCGCGCGGGACAGTGCCTGCGCACGTTCCTGCGCGAGCTCGGCCATTTCGGCGTCAAAAAGGGCTGCGACGCCGGTGATTGCGGTGCCTGCACCGTACTCCTCGACGGCGAGCCCGTGCACAGCTGTCTGATCCCGGCCTTCCGCGCCGACGGCCGCGCCATCACCACGATCGAAGGGCTCGGTGGTGACCATGGCGCGCATCCGTTGCAACAAGCCTTTCTCGACGCGCAAGGATTCCAGTGCGGCTTCTGTACCGCCGGCATGATCGTGACGTGTGTCTCGCTCAACCAGGCCCAGCAGCGCGATCTTGGCGCAGCGCTGAAGGGTAACATCTGCCGTTGCACCGGCTATCGCTCGATCGAGGATGCGATCCTCGGCCATAACAATGTCGAGGAGAGCGTCGAGGCCGGCGCTGCGTTCGGCCGCAGCCTGCCGGCGCCTGCCGGCCCCGACATCGTGCGCGGCAAGGCACGCTACACATTCGACATCGCGATCGACGGCCTGCTTCACATCAAGCTGCTCCGCTCGCCGCACGCGCATGCAAAAATCCTCGCGATCGACAAGTCGGCGGCGCTGGCCATTCCCGGCGTGCACGCGGTGCTGACGCACGAGGATGCACCATCGGTCCTGTTCTCGACCGCGCGGCATGAGAAGGACTGGATGGACCCAGAGGACACCCGCGTGCTCGACGATGTCGTGCGCTTCATCGGGCAGAAGGTCGCCGCAGTCGTTGCCGAGAGCGAAGCCGCCGCAGAGGAAGCCTGCCGCCGGCTGAAGGTCCAATACGAAATCATGCCCGCGGTGGTGGATCCCGAGCGGACGATGGAGCCGGGAGCGCCGATCATTCATCCCGACCGCACCACAGCGAACCGGGTCGCCGACGCGCAACGCAACATCGCGGCTGAGACGCATGGCGAACTCGGTGATGTCGCAACGGCGCTAGCTGCCTCTGCGGTGACTTTCAAGGGCACCTTCAATAGCCACCGCGTGCAGCACGCCGCACTGGAAACCCATGGCGGCCTCGCCTGGCTCGATGAATCCGGCGTGCTCAACGTCCGCTGCTCCACACAAGTACCGTTCCTGACCCGGCGCGCGCTGTCCGACATTTTCGCGCTTCCGATGGACAAGGTCCGCGTGTTCTGCGAGCGGGTCGGCGGTGGCTTCGGCGGCAAGCAGGAGATGTTCGTCGAAGACATCTTGGCGCTCGCCGCGCTGAAGACCGGCCGGCCGGTCAAGCTCGAGCTCACCCGGGAAGAGCAGTTCATCGCGACCTCGACCCGGCATCCGATGCGGGTCCACGTCAAGGCCGGCGCCGATGCCGAGGGCAGGCTCACCGCGCTCCAGCTCGACGTGCTCTCCAACACCGGCGCCTACGGCAATCACGCCGGCCCCGTGATGTTTCACGCGCTGTCAGAGTCCATCGCGGTCTACAATTGCCCGAACAAGCGGGTCGACGGCTTCGCCGTCTACACCAACACGGTGCCATCGGGCGCGTTCCGGGGCTATGGTCTGCCGCAGACGCTGATCGCCGTGGAAGCGGCAATCGACGAGCTGGCGATGCAGCTCGGCATCAGTCCCTACGACATGCGTCGCCGCAACGTGGTCAAGCCCGGCGATCCCATGCTGGCGCCGCCGCCGTCGGAGTATCACGACGTGTTCTACGGCTCCTATGGGCTCGACCAGTGCCTCGACCTCGTCGAGCGCGCGATGCAGGCCGACAGCTCGCAGCCCGCGCTGTCGGCGGAGTGGCTGATCGGCGAAGGCATCGCACTGACCATGATCGACACGGTACCGCCCGCCGGCCACCTCGCGGATGCCGTGATCGCGCTCAACGATGACGGCGGCTTCGATCTCACCGTCGGCACCGCCGAGTTCGGCAACGGCACCAGCACTGTGCACCGGCAGATCGCGGCGACTACGCTGGCAACCACCGTCGACAGGATCCGCCTGCGCCAGTCCGACACCACTCACGGCGGTCACGACACCGGCGCCTACGGCAGCGCAGGCATCTTCGTTGCGGGCAAGGCGACGCACGCCGCGGCGATGCAGCTCGCCACCGAACTGAGGGCAACCGCTGCCGGCGCGTGGCTGTGCGATGTGGAAACCTGCGTGCTCGATGGCGACTCCGTCGTCAGCGGGGTGCGGCGGATGTCCTTTGCCGAGCTGACCAAGCTTGCGCGCGAACGCGGACAGCCGCTCGCGGCGAGCGGTAATTCCGGCGGCACGCCGCGCTCGGTCGGCTTCAACGTCCAGGGCTTTCGCGTCGCGGTGAACAGGGGCACCGGCGAGCTCAAGATTCTCAAGAGCGTGCAGGCGGCGGACGCCGGCGTCGTCGCCAATCCGATGCAGTGCCGTGGCCAGGTCGAGGGCGGCGTCGCGCAGGCGCTTGGCGCTGCGCTCTACGAGGAGATGGTGATCGATGCAGATGGCCGCGTCACCAACCCGAAATTCCGCGACTATCACCTGCCCTCGTTTGCCGACGTGCCGCGCACCGAAGTCTTCTTCGCCGATACGTCCGACACGATCGGACCGCTGGGCGCAAAGTCGATGAGCGAGAGCCCGTACAATCCGGTCGCCGCCGCACTTGGCAATGCGATCGCGGACGCGACCGGCATCCGCTTCACTGCACCGCCGTTCAAGCCGGACCGGCTGTTTCCGGCCCTGCACGACAAATTCGGATCCTAGCTGCCGCGATACGTCGAATAGCTCCAGGGAGTGACCAGAAGCGGCACGTGGTAGTGCCCCTCGGGCTCGCTGACTGCAAAGCGCAGCGGAATCTCGTCGAGGAACGGCGGCTCGGACAAGGGCACGTTGCGCTCGGCATAATACTTGGCAACGCTGAATTTGAGCTCGTAGCGGCCGATCGGCAGCGGGCGCCCCCCGATCAGCGGCTGGTCGGTGCGGCCGTCCGCGTTGGTCACGGCGCGCGCGATCACGCGGCTCTCGCCGAGGCTCGCGAGCTCGACCAGTTCGACCGTGATACCAGGCGCGGGCCTGCCGGCGTGATTATCGAGCACATGAGTCGAGAGCCGGCCATGCACCTTGAGCTTGTCATCAGCCGCGACAAGCTGATCGAGCCGCAGCGCCGAGATACGGCCGATCTCCTCGATCGCACGTCGCGTCTCGGTTTTGGCAATATTGAGCAGCCGCATCTCGAAGTCGCGCAGGACGGAATCCTTGGTGTGACGGCGGACGCAGACGATATAGGGAAAGCCGAACTTTGCACGGTAGGCATTGTTGACCCGCTCGAACGCGGCGTATTCGGCATCGGACAGCCGGTCGAGACCGGCGCTGTTCTGCTCGTCGGTCGATTCCGCGGTGAGGCCCGCCGCGCGCTGGGTCTTGTTGGCGAGATCGGGATGCGCCCGGATCAGTGCCAACTGCACGTCGGGTTCGGCACTCTGGATCGCTGCCATCAATGCGGCGTGCAGTTGATTGAGGCCGGTGAACGGCCGCTGTTCGGCAAGCTGCTCAGCGAGCCACGGCGAATATTCGACCACATTGGCAAGCGCGGCGACGAAACTGGCCTTATCAGCGGCGTTGAGATCGGCGAGCGAAATTCGCGACATCGTCCGCTCACCCGATCTCGAATGCATCGGCGGCTAGATGCGCGTGCTTGTCGTGCCAGTGCTGGGCGATCTGGAGCCGCGTCGGCACCCAGACCCGTTCGTGCTTGCCGATATAGTCGAGGAAGCGGATCAGGCCTGCGGCACGGCCAGGCCTGCCGGCGAGACGGCAGTGCAGCCCCACTGTCATCATCTTCGGCGCAGTCTCGCCTTCGGCATAGAGCACGTCGAAGGCGTCCTTCAGATAGGTGAAGAACTGCTCGCCCTCGGCAAAGCCTTGCGGGTTGATGAAACGCATGTCGTTGGCGTCGAGCGTGTAGGGAATGATGAGCTGCTTGCCGCTCGCGCCCTTGACCCAATAGGGCAAATCGTCGGCATAGGAGTCGCACAAATAGAGGAAGCCGCCCTCCTCCATCAACAGACGGTTGGTGTTGATCGAGGAACGTCCGGTATACCAGCCGAGCGGCCGCGCGCCGGTGGCCTCGGTGTGGACGCGGATCGCTTCCGCGATCTCGGCGCGCTCCTGCGCCTCGGTCATGTCCTTGTGCTCGATCCATTTCAGGCTGTGGCTCGCGATATCCCAGCCGGACTCCTTCATCGCCGCGACGATTTCCGGATTGCGCCTCAGCGCAGTGGCAACGCCGAACACGGTGGCCGGCCACTTCCGCGCGTCGAACATCCGCCACAGCCGCCAGAAGCCGGCGCGCGAACCATATTCGAACATCGATTCGATATTGGCATGGCGCTGACCGGCCCAGGGCTGCGCGCCCAACACGTCCGACAAGAACGCCTCGGACGCGCGGTCGCCGTGCAAGATGTTGTTCTCGCCGCCCTCTTCGAAGTTGACGACGAACTGCACCGCGACCCGTGCATGACCCGGCCATTGCGGATGCGGCGGGTTGCGGCCGTAGCCGCGGAGATCGCGCGGATAGCGGGCGTCCGTCACTCAGACTGCCTCGAAGCGGATCGGGAGGGCGCCCTTCCACAGCACGCTCTTGCCGAGAGTGGCCAAATTTTCCAGGCCGGAGGTCAGCGTGATGAAGTGGTTGCCGGCGAGCTGGCCCATCTTGCTGGCAAAGTGCACGCCGCCATAGGCGAGCAGGATCTCGGTCTCGCTGATACCGCCGGGATAGAGGATGATCTGGCCGGGCGCGGGATAGCTCGTGTGGTTCTCGTAGCCGACGCCGAAATCAAGGTCGCCGAGTGGCATCCACACGCCCTCGCCGCTCCAGCGCACATGGATGATGTGGCTTTCGAACGGCAGCGCCTTGCGGAACGCGGCAACGGTCTTGGGCGCAAGCTGCTCCTCGAAGCGGGCATCAAAGGAGAAATCACCGGCGCGGATAACGAGTTTGCTCATCTCATCTCTCTGGATCGGGGGCAGCAGCCCACGGGGAACTTTCAGGCAAAGAGCATTCCGGGCGGCTTCGCGCAAGTCCGTGACGCCTCACCTGCGGTCGTAGGACCAACCGAAAAGGCCGCTCCGCCGCACCTCCGGTTCCGGCTCGGCGGCCGGCTGCGGCGCCTCCTTCAGTTCCGCCTGCGGCGGGGGCGAAGGCGGTGCCGGGAGGTTCTCGCATTTCATGGAATAGACCAGCTTGCCGTCCGCGGTCCGCCCGATCGGGGCACAGAGATCGGGATGCGCCGCCGTGGCCTTTGGCGTCAACTTGACTTGCGCCGCGGCAGGCGAGGCGATCAGCAGAAGGACCAGCAGATATTTCGACATCGTTGTCGCTCAAAGCTCGATTTACCCCATTCAACCGGATTGCAGGGGGCAAGTCCACCGGCCGCACGGGTGCGATTGCCGAATATTTAGCCGAGACTAAAAAAAATGCTCGCCCCATCGTGATTCCGAAGCTGCTGATATTCGGCAGACCCATCGCCATGTCACCGGCGACGACGAACACACCAGACCCTCTCACAGCCGGGGCGTCGTCACGGGAGAACAACGATGCGAACGACCTTCACCATTTTCGGCGCCGCGCTGATCGCCGCCATCACCATCCAGGCCGCCGCCGCGAACGACCGTCATCGTGTCCGCAAGGCGCAACCCGCGCCGATCACCCACGCGGTGCGCGACTCCAACGCCACCATATGGCCGACGCAGCCGACCGCGCCGGACTGGTCGCGCTACGCCAACGGCGCCATGTCGGCCCCGGCAGGACGGTGATGTTGCACGCATAGGGCGCAACTGCCTCCATATCGTCATTGCGAGCGAAGCGAAGCTATCCAGTCTGCCTTCGCGGCAAGACTCTGGATTGCTTCGCTTCGCTCGCAATGACGGAGCAAGGAGCGGCACTGCAATCCTCCAACTCTTATTTGCACTTGCAGACACACCTTCGCGTTCTCGCGGCGCGTTTCGCCCGAGCTTTGCTTCGTCGCTTCGCCCTCTCAAAGCCAAGAGGGCGCAGGGAAGGCCGGGTGCCGGCTGGCACCCGCGGTCCGCTGCGCGAAAAGCACACGCAGAAAAACCGCACAGCAGCATACAGGTGACGCCGAACACTCGGCCTTCCCTGCGCAGGGGAAAATAATGATGCATAGGGAATTGTAGAGACGCATACGGAAAGCCTAAGTTGTTGATCTGGCGACAATAACCGTCACATAATGCCATGCGCTTCCTTACGCCTTCCCACACCCCATTGGGACAAAACCGGGGACACACATGGCACGCAAAGTCCGTCACAGCGCGCTGGAGAGCCGCAGCGCCCGTCTGGTTCGTCGCAAGCCCTATCCCGGCCCGTCATTGGCGCGGGGCGTCTCGCTGCTCTATCGACGTAATCGCACTAATGGCACGTGGGTGGTGAAAGCGAGCGACCGTCATGGTGCCTATTGGACCAAGCGCATCGCCGATGCCGATGATTTCGCGGATTCTTGCGGCAAAGATGTGCTGACGTTCTTTCAAGCGCAGGACGCGGCGAAGAAGCTGGCGCGTGGCGATGATGGCACCGGCGACAATGCACCCGTCACCGTAGACGGTGCCCTCACAGCCTATGAAGCCGATCTCAAGGCGCGTAGCTCCAATCCCTACAACGCGCAATGGCCTCGCGTGCACCTCACGTCCGTGCTGCTCGCCAAACCGCGTCTGACAGCACTAACGTTGCGGGAGGCGCGTTGATGTGTGTAGGGCACTCTTACATACCGGGCGTTTTGACGACCAATTTTATGTTCAAGAGGTTGACGCCCTTGAACGGGTTCGGCGCGCTTTCGATAGTGCCGGTGCCCGTAGCGTTCGCATAGGCACCCGTGCCCGAGAGGATCGTATATTCGCCCTTTGACTGGCCGTCTTTGACCGAGCCGGTATAACGCGCCGTGATCGAGCCATCCTCGAACGTGTAGGTGCTGTAGCCGTAGAAGGGTCCCGAGCCTTTGAGCAAGTCTGAGGAATTGACGAACTCTTTCACTCCGATACGGCCATCCTTGAAGACCGCGACGCCGAACAATTTGCCGGACGCGACCGTCTGGCCTTCGATGTTTGCTGCCTCTGTTACTTTGTAATCGATCGGCTTAGTGACGAGCTTGAACTCAAGCACCTGCTCACCCGCGAAGGCATTCGAAGCTGCGGCGGCGGCAAGCGCGGCTGACAAGACATAAGGAGCGTAGCGCATTCGCATGGTTTCCCCTCAAAATAGCTAGAAAAATAAGTCCCGCTTTGGCGGGACGTCGATTTCTAGCACAACCACCAGTGACTTGGTAAACGATGTTGGAAAGACGGGACAGTCATCCTGACGTGACAAGCGGCCCTAAGTTGTCTACCCCGCGTCACGATTTCGAACGCATGATCCGGCCGTGGTTGCTGCAACGCCTTCGCCTCATCCCACGGCGCGCGCATCCAAACGTCGCACTCCTCGTCCGTAGTCAGGATCACCGGCATGGCCTTCGGGTGGATGGCGCGACGATCGCGTTCGGTGCGGTTGTTAGAAAGCCGCAGCAAATGCGGGCCAGGGATCGGCTTCGATTTGGTGTCGCGATCGCCCTTGAGCTCGGACCAGATGCTGACGAAGGCGAACAGCGGCCGATCCTCATTCAGCGCGAACCAGACCACGTCCTTCTTTTTGTCTCAGGGGTCGGCTCCGGCGCGCACTCGGCAAAGCTGTTGGCCGGGATCAGCAGCCGGTCGTCGCGCGAAGAAGGCGGTCTGATCGTTGGCGGCTTTGCTCGTGGTTGTGCGGCAGCGCACTCCTTCAGTGCAAGTCGGCACCTTCCTCAGCCGAGGTGATCTCGCCACATTGGGGGCACCGAAAAATGCGGACCGTCTTGCCCGTGCGAGTATCCAGTAACGTGGTGAGCAAGTGATGCTGTCGATTGCAGCGAGGGCAGCGACGATCTTCCTGCACCTGCTGAGGCGGGAGCTTGTCGCCATTCGAAGAGTTCATCGTCCGCTCCACCGCGGACGAAACCACCACATCACCGTTAGACATATTAAATTACAGAACGGACGCTAGTTCCCCAACAGATTGGGGACACCGCGCGGGTGCGCTCCCCTGGGTTCGATCCCGGATAAAAGCCGCAGTGCCTGCCGCTTCTGCACAAGCAGTCTCGTCGTCATGGAGGCATCCAAAGAGCGTGCGGCGCCCGCGGGCCATGGAGAGTCGCTAGTCAGAATTAGCAAGCGATCGATCGCGCCTTAACGTCTAGTATCGATCACGCCTCAACGCCGAGTTTTGTCCCAACGCTCGGCACCGGGAACGATTGAGGGAGACTGCTCCTCAAATTCTCGGAGCCGATCGATTTGCGTTCTAAGGTTCGGCGGTAGTTCCGGCTCTGGTTTCAGCGACGCTCGTAGCCTCTCGCCGATCTCTCGAACGATGGCCCGGCTGTGTACGTAGTCGATCTCGATGCGGTTGCGCATGGCGGAGCCTTCGGTAACAACAACGCCACCGGCAGGCCATCATTACTCCCCCGCAACCGATCGGGGCGCGGCTGGCGATTTTGAATGGAACCGGAGACCGCCGCTTTTGGCTATCTTGCGCGAGCGCTTGTAGAGAAAAGCGGGTCGGCGACCTTTGGCTATCCGCGACATGCGCCGTGTTGGTACCGGCGAGCGGCGGTCTCACATTTCTAAAGCTCGCGGACGGCTTTCGTTCCCGATTTCTGATCGCGACGGCGATGTTCCATTTGAAAGGAGCGGCTAGTCGCACTGTCGCCATGGCCGGCAACTTCCGAAGCGGGCGAAGACATCGAGCCGCGCGGCCGCCGGTATCGCGCTCGCGATCATCACCGTCGTCAACGGTCTCGGCACGAGCCTAAACGACAAGTTTGGTTCGATCAGCAACTCGCTGAAATAATTGACTAAGCCGTCTCAGGAATAACGCTCCACGCCGGACGAATGGTGATGCGCCTCCGGCGCTGCTGGATGATGCCGGTCTACTTTTGGCTCTCATATCCTGCGCCCGTTCCATCGCAGCCTAGAAGTGCGTCAAGTCGATCTCAGCAGACCTTGCGCTAAAAGGATGGTCGGAACTTAGGGGGCGTCCAATGATCGGCGTCCGTGAATACCAAGAGCAGCTTCTCGCTACATACAGGGATCGTCTAGCCCGCATCGAACGCGGCGAAGTCCCGTATAGCGCAAAGGAGCAAGCGGTCGAAATCCAGCGCATACAGGCGGCGATTAAATTCAAAGCAAGACTTGGAAGGCAGACACTGAGCCGACCGCGCGAGGAGGTGTCGGGATCATTTGCAGGCTGCTTAGCGCAAGCATACGCGCCGGAATGACAGGCAGCGATCGAAGCGTTGATGTTGGTGGTTCATCTGGATGGCTCGAGGACATTCGCGCACATCGGCATGGCTGCGAGCTTTGATGGCGCAATTGATCTCAATGCCTTTATCGCGTCTCAGTCGGCGTTGCACCCAATTGTGCTTGCAGCCAGTAGTACGTGATTTCGCGCTGTGGTTGGCTTTTTGGCTGGGCGGCAGCAGCCTTGAGTTGTTTGACGAAGTATTGCCGAAACAGAAGGCTGCCATACTACATTGTAGGTAACGAGCCCTGCTCCTTTCTTACAGCGGCAAGCAAAGTGAGCCTATCGCCCTTTGAGCGTTTCGAATTGGCGCAGCCTGTGAATGGGCTCACATCCGGCAGCCACCGACAGGGCTAAGCTCATCCGAAAATTCGTGGTGGAAATACCTTACAGTAGTGATGGTCCAACGACGGGGGCAACGATGCCCGCCATATTCGACCTGCTCTATCGAGAATACTGCCGCGCCCGCCTCGCTGAAATGCGGAAGCAGCTTCTGATCACGGGTCAAAGTCCTGAAATCCTACAAGCGGACTGCGATGCCGCCGAGGCTGCCGAGACTGCCGATTGGAGTTGCATTGACAAGCAGCACGAGATCGGTCACGGGCCACCGAATTGAAGCGGCCACAAGACAAGGGGCTCTCGAAGAATGTCTTATTCAGCGGGAGATTTCAGCATATCAGCGTCAGAATACGATGGCGCAGCGGTGCGTCAGGCCGGGCCAAACCTATGTGGGCAAGCAGGGCTTCACCAATGGTGCGGGTGCACGCGGATCGTGCTGCATTCATCCGGCAGCGATCAGGATGGCATCGTGCTGTTGCCGGAGCTTGATGCTGAACTGGCGCAAAGAATGGCCGCTACTGCGTAACAAGCAACGGCCACAAATGCCGCGCGCCCCTTTTGCCCAGCGATCTTTGATCTTTATCAAGGAGACCAAAAGGTCAGTCATGGTGGACGATCCCACTGCCCAGTCTAGGCGTCGACGATGTCCGATCCACGATCACTAACGCCGGAGATAAATTTCCGCCGAGGCATTGGCCAAGCCGGTGGTCTGGTCGCAATTGGCGTGATCTATTTCGCCCTGGCAAAAGGCGGCCTTGCTCTCGCCTCTATTCATCCCAGTGCAACGCCAATTTGGCCACCGACGGGTGTCGCGCTGGCGGCGGTGCTGTTGTGGGGATATTGGACTTGGCCCGCAATTTTCACGGCGGCGGTGATCGCCAATGCGACGACCGCCGGCTCCGTTGCCACCGCAATTGCGATTGCGACCGGCAACTCTCTTGAAGCGGTTGTTGGCGCTTACCTGATCAAACGATGGTCGAGCGGATGCAATACGTTTTTGACGCCAAATTCTGTCGCGAAGTTTGCCCTGATTTGCTTCATGATCGCGACACCGATCAGCGCCAGCATCGGACTGACCAGCCTGGCAACCGCCGGGTACATCGAACCGACCAATTTCGCAAACGCCTGGGTCACATGGTGGCTGGGAGATGTGACCGGCGCGCTGGTCATTGCCCCCGTTATCGTGCTTTGGGCATCAAGCCACTATCACGCTTTCAACCGCAATGACTTTTTGGAGACGGTCTGCGTCCTCGCAACCGCGGCGGCTGTTGGACTGATTGCTTTCAGCCCCCTGATCGAGCAAACGCCGAGTCGAGATCCACTGGGTTTTCTTGCGATCCTGCCAATGTTGTGGGCGGCGCTGCGCCGCGGTCCACGTGACACCGCAACGGTTGCGCTGGTGCTTGCGGGCATGACGATTTGGGGGACGCTCACGGGCGGCGGTCCCTTTACGACCGCGGATCTCAACGTTTCATTCCTGCTGGTGCTGATGTTCCTGATCAGTATTACCGTTCCAAGCTTGTTACTGAGCGCCGACGTCGAAGTGCGCAAGAAAGCGGAGGAACGTCTGCGCCGCGCGCAGATCGACCTCGAACGGAAGGTCGCAGAGCGTACGCAACAGCTGGAGCTCGCCAATGCAGCAAAATCGCGCTTTTTTGCCATGGCGAGCCATGATTTGCGGCAGCCACTACATGCATTAGGCCTGTTCGTTGCACAGCTGCGCACGCCGCTCAAATCGGGTGAAAGGATAAAGACGATCGAGCAGATCGATGCAACGCGCAAGGAAATGGATGAAATGTTCAACTCGCTCCTGGATATTTCCAGGCTCGATGCCGGGATCTTTACCCCCAAAATTGCCGAATTCCCGATCGCACGCCTGTTGCAAACAATTGAGACGAGGTTTGATCAGGCAACGCGAGAAAAAGGCCTACGCCTAAGCGTTAGGCGAAGTGACGCCTGGGTGCGGAGCGACGCCATGCTGCTCGAACGCATACTGCTCAATCTGGTATCCAATGCGGTGCGCTATACGTTGGAGGGCGGGATCATCGTCGGATGTCGTCGGCGCGGTGAAATGTTGCGTATCGAAGTATGGGATAGCGGTCCCGGCATTCCTGAGGATCAGAAGCAGAATATCTTCGGCGAGTTTTTTCGAATTCCTGCCCCAGAACCGAACCGGTACGGCGGCCTGGGGCTCGGCCTGGCCATTGTCGACAGGCTTCGCCTACTTCTCAACCATCAAATCGACTTAGCTTCGACTGTGGGCCGAGGTTCGCGATTCGCGATCCTAGTTCCGATGGCCGATGAATGCGTCACGTCCACCGAGCCGGTCGACTCACCTCAACCCGCAGCCTTCGCTGTCGACGACAAGGTAATCCTTGTTATTGCAGATACTCCAATTGTGCAGGAGGGAACGGGCGGATTGCTTGGCAAATGGGGATACTCCGTCCTTACCGCCGGGTCCGACGAAGCTGCACTTTGCCGACTTGCTGAGCGCGAACAACGCCCCGATCTTATAATCTCGGACTATCATCTTGCGAGCGGCAAGACCGGGATCCGAGCCATTGAACAAATCAATGCGGCGTTTGGTTCCTCAATTCCAGCTATTCTCATCAGCGGCGATACGGCAGCTGAACCATTACGTGATGCTAAGGATAGAGGATACATTTTGCTGCACAAGCCTGTCGACCCAATGCGGCTCCGCGCTGTCATGCACGAGCTACTTAGGGATCATGACGACAGGAGAGATACCGGGGCGGCTTTATGATTCAGATTTCGGCGGCAACTCCCAGCCCATTTTTCCTACTTTAATTACTGCCTCGGTGCGGCTTGTTACGTTGAGCGCCTTGAGAACGACCGTGATGTGGTTCTTCACGGTCGGCACTGCCACATTGAGGATCTTGGCAATGGACTTGTTGCTTCTTCCCTTCATCAGGAGCGCAAGCACTTCCATCTGCCGATCGGTCAACCCGAGACTCTTAAGAGAGTCGCGCGTCGCTGGCTTAGTTGTAAGCTGTGGAGACGTTGTTTCCTCCAGAATTTCCGAGGGAATGTAGACTCCGCCGGAGAACACCAACTTGATAGCATTGAGTATAACCTCACGTTCCGTAGTTTTCGGGATAAAGCCAAGAGCGCCAAGTTTGAAAGCGCGCTTGACTGTGTCTTGATCATCCGATGACGAGAGAATGACGACGGCAATGGTCGCATAGTGGTCACGCAGTTCGCGGAGAACAGAGAAGCCATCTCGATCGGGCAAATTGATATCAAGCAAAATGAGGCTGACGTCGGGATGTTCCTCGACGATGCGCATCGCCTGCTGGCCGTTCGACGCTTCAAAAACGACGGCTTCTCGCTTCAGTTGTTTCAGAACAGCGTGCAACGCCTCCCGAATCAATGCGTGATCGTCGACAATCAGAACCTTCATTAAAAAGCGCTCCGTCATCCCTGCACGGAGGTATAATTGAAAAATTATACACCCTCCTTCGGGTCTTTGGCGACGACGAAGATGGCGGAAGATTGGGTCCCGAAACCGCTCAGCAACGTCCCGCACTCAAGGTAGGAGCCGAAGCTGTTGTGTGCCTTTAGTTGTAGTCGCGTCACATAGTAGAACAGCGGAAAAGCGAGCCGGATTAGGAGAGTCCGCGCGAGTCAGACACTCCTTCGCCTATGCGCAGTGGTGAAATGCCCATGATGTGTCTCACCGATTACGGTATTGATGCGGAGAGCTGCGGCGCGACAATCAAGATGGGAATCCCGCGACAATCAGGATGAGAATGCGCCGCTGCCGGGGTGACGAAGGGAGGGCGTAGCCCGACCGGAGTTAC
>NZ_JADPKQ010000306.1:0-15333 GCF_023074015.1 Bradyrhizobium sp. 142 | reverse complement strand
GCCCTTTTCTGTGTCTCGACAACCAGAAAGTATCCGGTTCACGCTGGATTTGCCGGGCATGCGCTGCGGCATAGTGAATCATTCCCGGGACAGCCCTGCCGCAAGCGGGAGAGGGAGCGCACCGCGAGCGTGGCTAAAGTTCACTACGTCTCGAAGGTCTGCGCCGCGTGCCAGGACAGGCCTTCCAGCGTCGTGGTGCGCGGCTTGTATTCGCAGCCGATCCAGCCGCGATAGCCGATCGCGTCGAGATGGCGGAACAGGAAGGGATAGTTGATCTCGCCGGTACCGGGCTCATGCCTGCCCGGATTGTCGGCGAGCTGGACGTGGGCGATCTGAGGCAGATATTCCTGCATGGTACGGGCGAGATCGCCCTCCATGATCTGCATATGATAGATGTCGTACTGGATAAAGAGGTTGTTCGAGCGTATCTCGGAGACCAGCTGCACCGCCTGTTCGGTGCCGCTCAGGTAGAAGCCGGGAATGTCGAGCGTGTTGATCGGCTCAACCAGCAGCTTGATTTTCTCCCGCGCCAGGGTCGAAGCCGCAAAGCGCAAATTCCCGACCAGCGTCTCCTGAAGCTCGCGTGGATCGGCATCATCAGGCGCGATGCCGACCAGGCAGTTGAGCTGCTCGCAATCCAGCGCCTTGGCATAGTCGATCGCGCGGAACACGCCATCGCGAAATTCGGCGACACGATCGGGCAGGATCGCGATGCCGCGCTCGCCCGCCGCCCAATTGCCGGCGGGCAGATTATGCAGCACCTGCGTCAGACCGTGAGATTCCAGCTGCTCGCGCAGCTGCGCCTTGTCGAAATCATAGGGAAAGAGATACTCGACCCCGCTGAAGCCTGCGGCCTTGGCCGCAGCGAAGCGGTCGAGAAACGGTATCTCGTTAAAGAGCATGGTGAGATTGGCGGCGAATTTCGGCATGATGCGGTCTCCCTATTCCGCCGGCTGAAGCACGCCGGGTCGCGTGGCTGCGACCTCGTCGAGCGGCAGATCCAGCACCTCCTCGAATTCGACGACGTTGTCGATCTCCGTTCCCATCGCGATGTTGGTGACGCGTTCGAGGATGAACTCGACCACCACGGGCACGCGGTGCTTCGCCATCAGCTCGCGCGCGGTCGCGAATGCCGCCTGCGAGTCCTTGGGATCGGTGACGCGGATCGCCTTGCAACCGAGTCCCTCGGCGACCGCAACGTGATCGACGCCATAGCCGCCGAGCTCCGGTGCGTTGATGTTCTCAAACGAGAGCTGAACGTGATAGTCCATGTCGAAGCCGCGCTGGGCCTGGCGGATCAGGCCGAGATAGGAATTGTTCACAACAACGTGGATGTAGGGCAGATTGAACTGCGCCCCGACCGCGAGCTCCTCGATCAGGAACTGGAAGTCGTAGTCGCCCGACAGCGCGACGATGTCCCGATCGGGGCATGCCGCGCGCACGCCGAGCGCGGCCGGCAGCGTCCAGCCCAGCGGTCCCGCCTGCCCCGCATTGATCCAGTTGCGTGGGCGATAGACGCCCAGGAATTGCGCGCCGGCGATCTGCGACAGGCCGATCACGGTGACATAGCACGTGTCGCGGCCAAAGGCCTTGGTCATCTCTTCATAGACGCGCTGCGGCTTGATCGGAACGTTGTCGAAATGGCTCTTGCGCAGCATCGAGCGCTTGCGATCGCGGCACGCCGCGGGCCATGCCTGGCGCTCGCGCAACCTGCCCGCCCGCCGCCACTCCCTGGCGACGGTGACGAACAGTTCGAGCGCGGCCTTGGCGTCCGAGACGATGCCGAGATCGGGATTGAATACGCGCCCGATCTGGGTCGGCTCGATGTCGACATGCACGAAGGTGCGACCCTTGGTGTAGGTCTCGACCGAGCCGGTGTGGCGGTTGGCCCAGCGGTTGCCGATGCCGAGCACGAAATCGGATTCGAGCATCGTGGCATTGCCGTAACGATGACTGGTCTGAAGACCGACCATGCCGGCCATCAGCACGTGGTCGTCCGGAATCGCGCCCCACCCCATCAGGGTCGGCACCACAGGCACGTTGGCGATCTCGGCGAATTCGACCAGCAGATCCGAGGCATCGGCGTTGATGATGCCGCCGCCCGCCACGATCAGCGGCCGCTCGGCGGCGTTGAGCATCTCCAGCGCCTTCTCGACCTGCTTGCGGCTCGCAGCCGGCTTGTAGACCGCCAGCGGCTCATAGGTTTCGTCGTCGAACTCGATCTCGGCGAGCTGCACGTCGAGCGGCATGTCGATCAGAACCGGCCCCGGCCGGCCCGAACGCATCACGTGAAAAGCCTGGCTAAACACGCGCGGCACCAATGCTGGCTCGCGCACAGTGACCGCCCATTTGGTCACGGGCTTTGCGATCGACTCGATATCGACGGCCTGGAAATCTTCCTTGTAGAGCCGCGCCCGCGGAGCCTGGCCGGTGATGCACAGGATCGGAATGGAATCGGCGATCGCCGAATAGAGCCCGGTGATCATGTCGGTGCCGGCGGGCCCCGACGTACCGATGCAGACGCCGATATTGCCCGCCTTGGCCCGGGTATAGCCTTCCGCCATGTGCGAGGCACCCTCGACATGGCGCGCCAGGATGTGGCGGATCGAGCCGCGCTTCTTCAGCGCCGAGTAAAGCGGATTGATCGCGGCTCCGGGAACGCCGAAGGCCGTGGAGATGCCCTCCTTCTCCAGAATACGGACGGCTGCATCGACAGCTCGCATTTTCGCCATATCGGACCTCGCTTGGTTGCGTCAGCGAGCGAGATCATCAGGCGCGCGAGCCTTAGGCTCAACGAGATCGATTTTATTTTCCACGATGCGGCAGCCGTGGAAAAATAGTGGATCTCTCAATCAGTTAGATTGAGTGGCGCGTGAAAGCGATCACTCGAACAGCGGCGCCAGCTCCATCTGCGGCACCAGCACCAGGCCCTTGTCGGTGATGCGAATTTCCGGAATGACCGATAGCGGAATCAGATTGAAGCCCATGTAGGGGATGGTGCAGCCGGCCTCCGCCCATTCGGTCTTCAGCACCTTGACCTGCTCGGCCACCTCCGTGACGCGCTTGTCGGAGAGCAGCCCCGCGATCGGCAGCGGCACCAGCGCCCTCACCTTGCCGCCGGCGACGACGCAGACGGCGCCCTGATGCTCCTTGATGGCGGCGATCGCCACCTGCATATCGGGCTCGTTGGTTCCGGCGACGATGATGTTGTGACTGTCGTGCCCGACGCTGGAGGCGACCGCACCGCGCTTCAGGCCGAAGTCCTTCAGCAGGCCGTAAGCGACGTTGCCAGCCGATTTGCCGTGGCGCTCGACCACCGAGACGAAGCACAGCCCGTAGCGCGCGAACAGGCTGGGCCAGTCTCTCGTGGGTTCGATTCTGATCTTCTCGTGGATCAGCGTGATGCCGGGCAGCGCGGTCTTGATCGCGTTGACGGTGCAGGCCTTGGCCGGCAGCTCCGGCGTCAGCTTCAGCTTTTCCGGCAACTTGACGGTCGCATACGCCGCCTTTGGATATTGATAGCGCTGCGACAGGGCCTGGTCGAGCCGTCGCGTGATCTTGCCGTGCTCGACCACCAGCTCGCCGCCATACCAGGTGCATTGCGGCTTCAGATCGTCGTCCATCAGCACCAGATCGGCGCGGCGGCCGCCGCCGAGCCCGCCGATATCGCTGTCCAGGTTGAAGCGCGTCGCGCCATGCAGCGAGCCCATCGACCAGGCTTGCTCGGGTGACATCCCGGCCTTGACGGCCTCGCGCACCACCCAGTCCAGGCCGAACAGTAGGAGATCGTCGGCATCGCGATCGTCGGTGCACACTGCGGTGCGCTTATGCGAGGCGCCAAGCTCGGTGATGGTGCGGATCGCCTGCGGCAGCGAGTGCCACGGCGTGGTTGGCGGACCGCCGCGCAGAAAAACCCAGACGCCGGCATCGAGCAAATCGTCGGCGATGTCGCGGTCGATCGCCTCATGGGTGTCGGTGACGCCGGACGCCGCATAGGCGGCGACGAATTCGCGGCCGTAAACATGACCGGACACCGGCCGTCCGCGCTTCAACGCGGCGGCTAGGATCGCGTGGCTGCGCTCATCGCCCATCGCCACCGGCACAAAATCCATTTTCTCGCCGAGCGCCACGGCTTCGGGCCAGCGGTCGAACAGGCCGGCGATCTTGTCCGGCGTGAGATCGCCGCCGGCAGTTTCCAGTTCGGCCGAGGTGGCCGGCACCGTGCTCGGCACGGTCAGGAAAATCGAGAGCGGCGCCTCGCGCGCATCCTCCAGCATTGCCTCGACGCCGGCCACGTCCATGACGTTGCCGATCTCGTGGCTGTCGCAGAAGATCGTGGTAGTGCCGTTGAGGAGCGCGGCCTCGGCATAGGCGCAGGCCGTCACCATCGAGGATTCGATGTGGAGGTGCGGATCGACCAACCCCGGCGCGATGATGCCTCCGGCCGCGTCGTAAACCGCAACGTCGCTCCACACCTTCTTGGCCGCGCCGGCCGGCTTCGCCGCAGCGATCCGCCCGCCCGTGATCCAGACTTCGCGCCCGGGATGAAGGCGCTCCGAATAGGTCGAGAGCACCCGCGCACCTGTGACAACGAGGTCTGGCGCGAGCCGCGCGGAGGCGACATCGGCCAGACGCCGGGTCATCGAATGCAGCGGGGCGACGGTGAAGCGGGTAAGTCTGGTCATCAGAACCCTCGCGTGGCGTTACGGCCCAGCGATGGTTACGCCCTGCACCCAACCGGGCAAGCTCAAATATAACGGCACGTCCTGCTTACGCCTTAGGCGGCGAACCGGCTGCCGATGCCGACTTTGCGGGTCTGCGCGAGTTCCGCCGTCTCGGCGGTGGTGCGACAGTGGGTTTGACCCGTATCCGCATCGACCTGCCCTTCGGCTCGTCAATCTCGAAGGAATTGGTCTTTCGCACGAGGTCGCTCAGCTTGCGGAAGCCGAAGGTCCTCGGATCGAAATCGGATGCCAGGTTGGCAAGCTGCCGCCCGACCTCCCCGAGCGTCACCCAGCCGTCCTCACTCTCCATCTGGGTGATGACCTTCTTGATGATGGGCGTCGCGGCTTCGGGCGGCTGGAGCGATGTCGACCTTAAGGCAGCGTCCTGGGTGTTCGCCGGAGCGGCAAGCAGATTCTCCGTGTAGACGAACCTTCGGCAGGCCTGCCGAAAACTTTCCGGCGTCTTGTGTTCGCCAAAGCCAAAGACATCGACGCCCTGCTCCCGGATGCGGGCAGCGAGACGCGTAAAGTCGCTATCGGAGGAAACCAGGCAAAAGCCGTCGAACCGGCCGCTGTGAAGCAGGTCCATGGCGTCGATCACCAGAGTGATGTCGGAGGCATTCTTCCCCGTCGTATAGGCGAACTGCTGCTGCGGAATAATGGCGTGCTTCGACAGGATGTCGGCCCACGCCCTGGATCGCGTATGGGAGAAATCGCCGTAGATGCGGCGAACGCTGGCCTCGCCGATCTTGGCAATCTCCTCGAACAATCCATCCGCGATCTTCGCGGAGGCATTGTCGGCATCGATCAGGACGGCAAGGCGGGGCGAACGGAGCTCGGAAGGCATGACATTCCCCAAAAGGACGCGACAACAGTGGACGGATATACCGACGTCGGGGCCCTTGCCGCCAGAGCTGATTTCTTTCAACGGGCCAAGATGGGCCGCAAACTCGGCTCAATCCGGTTTCGCCGCCGGCGTCACACCCCCGAGCGCTGCAGTCAATTCCGCCGCCACATCCCGCACCACGCGGCCGATCTCCGGCAGCCGGGTGTCGGTGACGCGGCTGGTCAGGCCGGACACTGAGATCGCGGCCAGCGGCTCAGCGAGCGCGTTGTAGACGACGGAGGCGACGCAGCGCAGGCCCATCTCGGCCTCTTCGTCATCCACCGCAAAACCCTGCGTCCGGATCACGTTAAGCTCCCGGAACAGATCGCTCGGCCGCACGATCGACTTTTCGGTCAGCCGCGGCATGCCGTGATGGCGGATGATGGCGCCGACGTCCTCGTCCGAATAGGTCGCGAGCACCGCCTTGCCGACGCCTGACGTCACCATCGGGACGCGGCCGCCGACCTTGGTCAGCGAGCGCATGATCTCGCGGCTCTCCATGCGGGTCAGCACGATGATGAATTCGTCGTCGACGACCGCGAGATTGGCGGTCTCGCGGGTGAGATCGCGCAGCTTGCGCAGGTACGGGATCGCCTGCGCCGTGAAATTACGCCGCCGCGCGAAGCTCGCACCCACGGTAAAACTGCGCACGCCGACATGCCATTTGGATTCGGCGCGGTCGAACTGCACGAAGCGGCGGCTTTCCAGCGTTGCCAGCAGGCGGTGCACGGTCGAAGCCGACAGGCCGGTGCGCACGGCGAGGTCGCTGAGGCGATAACCTTCATCGTCCTCGGCCAGCGTCTCCAGGATCGACAGCGCGCGGTCGACCGACTGCACGCCGCCGTCGCGCGCCTCATGATCGGCCTCGGCGGGCGACCTGGGCTCGAGCGATTTGCGCCGGATCACGTTCTTGCTCATCGCGACCTGCCCTTCGTCCGCGATCTCCGTCCACCTCTCCCCGTCGGGGAGAGGTCGATTTGCGCAGCAATTCGGGTGAGGGGTGCAGGTCCCTCGATAGAGCAGACCCCTCACCCGGCGCTTCGCGCCGACCTCTCCCTATGGGAGAGGTTTAGCACCGCCGATACGACAGCAATTCATTTCAAACTCGTCATGCGTTAGATCGAATGCCGCTCCAGACTGCTCCGAGGCGGGCATTTCCTTTTCGTCCGCTCAGAGCAGCCCTGCCCCGCGCGCCCATTTGTACTTGGCCCCTAACACCTCGACCGGCAGCTCGGTCGAATAGGCGTAGGCCGGGATGCCGTTCTGGTAGAGATATTCGGCGGCTTCCTCGACCTCGACGTCGCCGGCGAGCGAGGCGACGATCGGCTTCACGAAGCCCTTTGCCTCCATCTCCTTCTTCACCTCGACCATGTTGCGGGCGAACACCATCGGCGGCGTTACGATGGTGTGCCAGTAGCCGAGGATCAGCGAATGGATGCGCTCATCCGACAGGCCGAGCTTCACGGTGTTGACGTAGGTGATCGGCGGCTCGCCGCCGGTGATATCCACAGGATTTCCTGCAGCTCCGAACGGCGGGATGAACTTGCGAAAGGCCGCATCGAGATCCGGCGGCATCGACATCAGCGACAGGCCGTTGTCGACGACGGAGTCCGACAGCAGCACGCCCGAACCACCGGCGCCGGTGATGATCAACACGTTCTCGCCCTTCGGCGTCGGCAGCACCGGCACACCGCGGGCGAATTCGAGCAGTTGCCGGAGCGAGCGAGCGCGGATCACGCCAGATTGCGCCAGGACATCCTCGTAGATCTTGTCGTTGCCGGCGAGCGCGCCGGTGTGCGACGAGGCCGCCTTCGCGCCGGCCGAGGTGCGGCCGGCCTTGAGCACGATCACAGGCTTCTTCTTGGAGACGCGCCTTGCGGCTTCGGCAAAGGCGCGGCCGTCCTTGAGGTCCTCGCAGTGCTGCGCGATCAGATTGGTGTTGGGATCCTGCTCGAAGAAGGCGAGCAGATCGTCCTCATCGATGTCGGACTTGTTGCCGAGGCCGACGATCGCGGAGACGCCCATCTTGGCCGAGCGCGAGAAGCCGATGATGGCCATGCCGATGCCGCCCGACTGCGACGACAATGCCGCGTGGCCCTTGACGTCGTAAGCGGTGCAGAAGGTCGCGCAGAGACTGGCCGGCGTATAGTAGAAGCCGTAGATGTTCGGCCCCATCAGGCGGATGTCGTACTTCTTGCCGACCTCGACGATCTCGGCCTGGAGCTCCGGCGCGCCCGCTTCGGCAAAGCCTGACGGGATCAGCACCGCGCCCGGGATTTTCTTCTCGCCGCATTCGACCAGCGCAGCCGCGACGAACTTCGCAGGAATCGCGAACACCGCCGTATCGATCACGCCCGGCACGTCCTTGACGCTCTTATAGGCCTTGTAGCCGAGGATCTCGGCGGCCTTCGGATGGATCGGATAGATATCGCCCTTGTAGCCGCCGTTGATGAGGTTCTTCATCACGGAGTTGCCGATCTTGCCGTCCTCGGCGGAGGCGCCGACCACGGCGACCGCCTTCGGCTGCATGATGCGGCTCATAGCCGCGACGATCTCTTCGGTCGGGCGCGGCTTCGGCTTGGGCTTGTAGGCGAAATCGACGACGATGCGCACGTCGGCGGCCGTCGCGTCCTTCGCCGTCGCGAAAACGGGGTTGAGGTCGAGCTCGACGATCTCGGGAAAATCCGTAACGAGCTGGGAGACCTTGACGATGATGTCGGCCAGCGCCATGCGGTTGACCGGCTCGCTGCCGCGCACGCCCTTGAGGATCTCATGCGCCTGGATGCCGTCGAGCATCGAGAGCGCATCTTCCTTGGTCGCGGGCGCAAGGCGGAAGGTGACGTCCTTCAGGACTTCGACCAGCACGCCGCCAAGTCCGAAGGCGACCAGCTTGCCGAACGAGCCGTCGGTGATCGAGCCAACGATCACCTCGGTTCCGCCGGCCAGCATCTGCTGCACCTGGATGCCCTCGATCTTGGCGTCGGCCTTGTACTTCTTGGCGTTGGAGAGAATGGTCTCGTAGGCCTTCTCGGCATCCTGCACCGTCTTGACACCGACGACGACGCCGCCGGCCTCCGTCTTGTGGAGAATGTCCGGCGAGACGATCTTCATGACGACGGGGAAGCCCATCGAGGAGGCGACCTTGCCGGCCTCGCCTGCCGACTTCACCACACTCTCCTTCGGCACCGGAATGCCGTAGGCATCGCAGACCAGCTTGCCCTCAGGCGCCGTCAGGCTGGTGCGGTTGTCCGCCTTGACCTGGTCAAGGACCTTGCGGACGACGTCTTTGGAATTGGACATGTGGCTTCTCCCTTGACCTTCAGTTCTTGCGCGCGTGGTGCGGCTGCCTGTCATGCTTGTCATTCGCCGAGGTTTGTTTGTTCCGCGCTGCGGAACGGAGTGGCATAAAGCCGAGATTACTCCGCCGGCTTGGATCAAAAATGGCTGGCGATGGCATTTGGTATGCCAGAAGCCAACTTGTCAAGCCGCGACGCCTCTAGAACGCTGCAAAAAATAGGCAGCTTGACACGCTGGCATGTGGTATGCCAAAAACTTTCCAGTTAATATTCCTGTAAAAGACGACTCCCCACTGGAGGAGAATCGTCGTGTCACTGCGGAAACCAACCAAGGCGTTGCCGAACATGGCCGAGGCAGACATCGCAATCGTTCGTATTGCCCCGGAGAGCAGCTTCAAGAACAAGGCGTATGACGCCTTGAAGGAAGCCATCCTCAAGATGGACATCTACTCGACGCCCGAGCCGGTGATGCTCGACGAGCGCGCGCTGTCCGAGCGCCTCGGCGTCAGCCGCACCCCGATCCGCGAGGCGATCGCGATGCTCGAGCAGGACGGTTTCGTCAAGACTGTTCCGCGCCGCGGCATCATGGTGGTGCGCAGGACCAAGAGCGAGATCGTCGACATGATCCGCGCCTGGGCGGCGTTGGAGAGCATGGCGGCACGCCTGATCACCACCACGGCACGCAAGAAGGACATCACGGCGCTGCGCGATTTCTTCAAGGACTTTGGGAAGGACCGCCTGCCGCAGGATCACGTCGAGGAATATTCGCGTGCCAATATCGCCTTTCACCAGGCGCTGATCTCGCTGTCGGAATCGCCCGTGCTGGTCGATCTCACCAACGATTTGCTGCTGCACGTGCGTGGCTACCGGCAATTGACGATTGGGCGAAAGGATCGCACCGCGACCTCGCTGCCCGAGCATCTCGGCATCATCGAAGCGCTCGAAGCGCGCGACACTGAACTCGCCGAGAAGCGCGCCCGCGACCACACTCTTGGCCTTGCGGCTTATGTCGAAGCGCATGGCCAGGAACTGTTTGGCTAACAATTTTCACCAGAAGGGCGAACTCATTTGCCCCCAAAGCCTAAACGGCACCTTGAGACCAGGGAGACAAGGCCCATGCTGAATACCGCGACCAAGTCCGAAGCACCGGGCACCGAGCAGGAATTGACGGATGGTTTCCATCTCGTCATCGACGCGCTCAAGCTGAACGGCATCAACACCATCTATAATGTGCCGGGCATCCCGATCACGGATTTGGGCCGCATGGCGCAGGCCGCCGGCATCCGCGTGATCTCGTTCCGCCACGAGCAGAACGCCGGTTACGCGGCGGGCATCGCCGGCTATCTCACCAAGAAACCCGGCGTCTGTCTCACCGTCTCCGCGCCCGGCTTCCTCAACGGTCTCACCGCGCTCGCGCATGCCACCACCAACTGCTACCCGATGATCCTGGTCTCCGGCTCCTCGGAGCGCGAAATCGTCGACCTCCAGCAGGGCGACTATGAGGAGATGGACCAGCTCGCGATTGCAAAGCCGCTCTGCAAGGCGGCCTATCGCGTGCTGCACGCCCAGGACATCGGCATTGGCCTGGCCCGCGCCATCCGCGCCGCTGTCTCGGGTCGTCCGGGCGGGGTCTATCTCGACCTGCCGGCAAAGCTGTTCGGCCAGGTGATGAACGCCGATGCCGGCCGGAAGTCGCTGGTCAAGGTGATCGATGCGGCGCCTGCGCAGATCCCCTCGCCCGCTTCGGTGAAGCGCGCGCTCGACGTGCTCAAGAGCGCGAAGCGCCCGCTGATCATCCTCGGCAAGGGCGCGGCCTACGCTCAGGCCGATGAGGAGATCAAGAACTTCGTCGAGAAGAGCGGCGTGCCGTTCCTGCCGATGAGCATGGCCAAGGGCCTGCTTGCCGACACCCATCCGCAATGCGCCGGCGCGGCTCGTTCGACGGTGCTGAAAGAGTCCGACGTCGTGCTGCTGATCGGGGCGCGGCTGAACTGGCTGCTGTCGCACGGCAAGGGCAAGAGCTGGGGCGAAGCGCCCAAGAAGTTCATCCAGGTCGACATCGAGCCGAGGGAAATGGACTCCAACGTCGAGATCGTCGCGCCCGTCGTCGGCGACATCGGCTCGGTCGTCGCGGCCTTCAACCAGGCGATGGGCTCGAGCTGGACCGCGCCGCCGGCCGAATGGACCAAGGCGATCGTCTCCAAGCGCGAAGAGAACGTCGCCAAGATGGCGCCGAAGCTCATGAACAACAAGTCCCCGATGGACTATCACGGCGCACTCGGCGTGCTGAAGAACGTCATCAAGGATCATCCCGAGGCGATCCTCGTCAACGAGGGCGCCAATACGCTCGACCTCGCCCGCGGCGTCATCGACATGTACAAGCCGCGCAAGCGTCTCGATGTCGGCACCTGGGGCGTGATGGGCATCGGCATGGGCCAGGCGATCGCGGCGGCGCTGGAGACCGGCCACCCCGTGCTCGCGGTGGAAGGCGACTCGGCCTTCGGCTTCTCCGGCATGGAGGTCGAGACCATCTGCCGCTACAATTTGCCGATCTGCATCGTCATCTTCAACAATGACGGCATCTATCGCGGCACCGACGTCAACAGCGCCAACGCCGATCCGGCGACCACGGTGTTCGTCAAGGGCGCCCGCTACGACAAGATGATGGAAGCCTTCGGCGGCGTCGGCGTGAACGCGACCTCGCCGGACGAGCTCAAGCGCGCCGTCAACGAGGCGATGGCGTCGGGCAAGCCGACGCTCATCAACGCGGTGATCGATCCGGCCGCCGGCTCGGAGAGCGGCCGCATCGGCAACCTCAATCCGCAGAGCGTCTTGCAGAAGAAAAAGTAAGTCCACCCCTTCAACCATTTATTCCCTGTGGTTAGCAGGGGCAGACAGAGTACGGAGCAACATGATGACCAAAGCGCTCACGGGCGTTCGCATTCTCGACTTCACCCACGTCCAGTCCGGACCGACTTGCACGCAGTTGCTCGCCTGGTTCGGCGCCGACGTGATCAAGGTGGAGCGGCCCGGTGTCGGCGACATCACCCGCGGGCAGCTGCAGGACATCCCGAACGTGGACAGCCTGTATTTCACCATGCTCAACCACAACAAGCGCTCGATCACTCTCGACACCAAGAATCCCAAGGGCAAGGAAGTCCTCACCGAGCTGATCAAGAAGTGCGACGTGCTGGTGGAGAATTTCGGCCCCGGTGTGCTCGACCGCATGGGCTTCCCCTGGGAGAAGATCCAGGCGATCAACCCGAAGATGATCGTCGCCTCGATCAAGGGCTTTGGCCCCGGGCCCTACGAGGACTGCAAGGTCTATGAGAACGTTGCGCAGTGCACCGGCGGCGCCGCCTCCACCACCGGCTTCCGCGACGGCCTCCCGCTCGTCACCGGCGCGCAGATCGGCGATAGCGGCACCGGCCTGCATCTCGCGCTCGGCATCGTCACCGCGCTCTACCAGCGCACGCATTCGGGCAAGGGCCAGCGCGTCACCGCCGCGATGCAGGACGGCGTGCTGAATCTGGCGCGCGTCAAGCTGCGCGACCAGCAGCGTCTCGCCCACGGTCCGCTCAGGGAATACAGCCAATTCGGCGAAGGCATTCCGTTCGGCGACGCCGTGCCGCGCGCCGGCAACGATTCCGGCGGCGGCCAGCCCGGCCGCATCCTGAAGTGCAAGGGCTGGGAGACCGATCCCAACGCCTACATCTACTTCATCACCCAGGCTCCGGTCTGGGAGAAGATCTGCGACGTGATCGGCGAGCCGACCTGGAAGACCGATCCGAACTACGCCAAGCCGGCGGCGCGCCTGCCGCGCCTGAACGAGATCTTCGGCCGCATCGAACAGTGGACGATGACGAAGACCAAGTTCGAGGCGATGGAGATCCTCAACAAGGACGACATCCCGTGCGGCCCGATCCTGTCGATGAAGGAGATCGCCGAAGATCAGTCGCTGCGCGCCACCGGCACCGTGGTCGAGGTCGATCACCCCACCCGCGGCAAGTACATCTCGGTCGGCAACCCGATCAAGCTGTCGGACTCCCCGAGCGACGTGGAGCGCTCGCCGCTGCTCGGCGAGCACACCGACGAAATCCTGCGCAGCGTGCTCGGCTTCAGCGACCACCAGGTCGCCGAGATCCACAAGTCCGGCGCACTCGATCCGCCGCAGAAGCAGGCCGCGGAGTAAGCGACACCACAACGAGTGAGACAAAAGGGCCGCCCTCCGAGGCGGCCCTTTTTTCGTAAGAATGCCGCGCGGCCGCAGGCTTTGACCAAAAAAAACAACCCCATGCACAGAAGCCAACCCCTTGGCTGCAGAAGGATTTCGTATTTAACGAAACACTTTTGACGCGTCGGGCAAAACAGGGGTATTGTGCCATGACTCGAGAAAGCGAATGTGCGGCCATTGGAGTGCGCGTTGACGCAGCCGCGCGCCGCTGAGAGCGCACCCTCTATCCCTGCTCTCGCCAGCACTTCATTTCCATCGGAAGCCGCAGCCTGAGGTCCAATCCCCGCCATCAGCTTTACGGTTCCGCAATTAAAGACTGGCGCCGAGGAACAGATACTCTGGCCGGCCGTTACTCTCTCCACCGGCACGCTCTCGGAAATGCGAGTGCGCCGCCCCACGGCGAGTGACCAAGCACCTCGCACAAGACCTGCCAACGCTGAAGAAGTGGCCGCCGTGTCGCCCCGAGGGACAAGTCGATCTGCATCAGCGTGCGAGCGAGAGGCGTCGTCGCGTCCAGCACTTGCCGGGACCACGCTCGTTGATCAAATGGAGGTCGAAATGTTGAGAGATCAATCCTCTGATCGAGCCAAGCGTGAAGCCAACAAGGTGTTCAAGCCTGCCAAAACGCAGAAGCCGATGAATGACTATGCGAAGGACCAGCGCTCCTTCCACGAGAACCGCGAGCGCCTGAAAGCGGAGCGATTGGCCCGCGAGGCCAAATCGGGAAGCCGCTCCGAATAGGAAGGGTTTGCATCCGGGCGATTGAGGATCGCGCCGAAGGCGCTGCGCCGAAATCGACGCCCGACCTCGACCTAAAGCATCGAGAGCACGACGATTCCGTCTTCGAGCTCGCCCGAAGCCAGCCGTGTCCGCGCGACGCGCTCGAACTCCGTCCGATATCTCTGAAGGTAGCTGAAGGCCTGCTTCTGCGTCTGAAACGTGGTTGCAAGGCGGCACATCTGGCGGCCGGCGCCAAGCGCGAGAAAGAAGGTGATTGTGCCACCGCCGTCCGGCTTGACCCTAGGCACGACCCGCACTCTTTGGCATGTGATCGGCCCCTCGCCAGATTGTCGTCCGCGCTATTGAAGATAATTATTGCGTCAGCTTCTTCTTGCGCTTCGTCGGGGTGGGCGCCGGCAACGATGCCTGAAGGGTTGCGTCGGCCGCTTCCTTGGCTTGGCGCAGCTCCCGAAGCCGCGCCATGTTCTTGCGGACCTCGACGGCCTGCTTCTCGGCATCCGCCATGGCCCGCGCTCCTTCTTCAGACGCCAAACGCTGACGATTGGAACGTGCGATGCCTTCGGGTGACGGTTCTGCCGATTTCCTGGCGCTCATCGTTCACCCTCCGTAACAAACAAAACCCGCTCAATCCGGGGAATGAGCGGGCAGCGTAGCCGTTTCAGTACATCCGTGAAACGGCACAGGGAACTCAAGCCAGCGAGAGATTCTCAGCGCTGACCTTGCCCCGCATCTTGTCGGTCTTGACCTCGAAGTTGACCTGCTGACCCTCGGCGAGGCCCGCCAGACCAGCCCGCTCGACCGCGCTGATGTGAACGAACACATCGTTGCCGCCATCGTTGGGCTGAATGAATCCAAAGCCCTTCTGGCCGTTAAACCACTTCACAGTACCTGTTGTCATTTTCTTCTCCAAAGCGCACATGCGCGCATTCCGCGTGACACCCACGCAGAACTCGATTCAATTCGTCGATGTCGATGGAAAAGGAGCCCGCAGGCGCATTCAACAAGGCACAGCGGCTGAACGAACGGCATCAAGGTATACCTCATCAGCGTCATTTGCAAGGCTTGCCCGGTTTTAATTGGGCCGAGACGTCGCCGGAACGTGCCCAGAAGGCCTAGCATTACAGTTGTCTTTTTGATTTGACATGAGCGCGTTGAGCGGCAGCCTGATGAGCTCTGCGCCAGAAAGACCATGCGATGATGCGTGCGGGTTGAATACGCTTTCGAGCAAGTCTGATGGCAATGCGGCGGATTTCCTGGATTGACCAACGGATCAGTGGCGGCGTGGTTATGCTTTGGCTTTTGCCGGGGGGCGACGTTTGGTTTTTTTGGGCGGTGGCGGATTAGCGCGATGTCGGATCGCGGCCATCATGGCGAAGGCGAGCATCACCAAGGACACATGACGGTGCCAGCCATGCCAGGATCTGCTCTCGTTGTGATCCAGCCCGAACTCGT
>NZ_JADPKQ010000437.1:0-16065 GCF_023074015.1 Bradyrhizobium sp. 142 | reverse complement strand
CGACAAGCCTCCGCCAGTCAATCCCAGCAAGCCAAAGCCCAGGTTCTCTCTCGACCAGCTGGAGCTCATCTATGTGTGATTTTCCCGGGACAGCCCTGCCGCTTGCGGGGGAGGGCAGGGGTGGGGGTGTCTCCGCAATGGACACTCCCTGTGTGGAGAGAGCCCCCACCCGGCGCTTCGCGCCGACCTCCCCCGCAAGCGGGAGAGATGCAGCGAGCCCGCGGTCACATCGATCGTCCCAAACTCATAATGTTAGAGAATTAGCCAGGCATCGCCGCGCGCATCGATTGCGGCAGCACGTAGGGCACGCCGTCATCGGCCTGGTGGACGACGGCGTCGATCTCGAATATGTCGCGGATGGTCTCGCGCGTGACGACTTCAGTGCGCGGGCCGTCGGCGGCGAGCTTGCCTTTGTTCAGCACCACCAGCCGGTCGGCGAAGCGGATTGCGAGATTGAGGTCGTGCAGGATCGCGATCACCGCGGTACCGCCTGCCGCGCGGCGCCGCGCCGCTTCGACGAGGTCGATCTGGTGACGTAGGTCAAGGCTCGATGTCGGCTCGTCCAGCAGCAGCAGGCCGGGTCCATGCTCGGCCTCGCCACAGGCGAGCTGCACCAGCACGCGGGCGAAATGGGTGCGCTGCTGCTCGCCGCCCGACAGCGTCAGCAATTGCCGCTCGCGAAAATGATCGAGGCCGACCTCATGCAGCGCGGCATCGACGAGCGTATCTGCCTCGCGCGCGCTGCGATCACCGGCGCCCATCAGCACGATCTCTTCGACCGTGAAGGGGAAGGTGACGTTGACGTGCTGGGACAACATCGCGCGGCGCGCGGCGAGTTCGCGCGGCTTGAAGCTGCGGATGTCGCGCTGTTTCAGCCGCACCTCGCCCTCGCTCGGGCGGAGATCGCCGGAGAGCAACCGCAGCAGCGTCGACTTGCCAGCGCCGTTCGGACCGACGATGGCGACGATCTCACCGGCGGCAACCGTGAGGCTGACGCCATCGAGCAGCGTCGCGCGGCCGGCGCGCTTGCTCAGGGCCTGCGCTTTAATCACGGCGCTCATAGCGAGGCGAGCCCGCGCTGCCGCAGCAGGATTGCCAGGAACAACGGCGCGCCGACCGCCGCGGTCAAGATGCCGATAGGCATTTCCGCGGGCGCCACGATGGTGCGCGCCAGCGTGTCGGCGCCGACCATCAGGATCGCGCCAAGCAGCACGGAAGCCGGAAGCAGCAGCCGATGCGCGGGGCCGATAACGAGACGGAGCAGATGCGGCACCACAATGCCAACGAAGCCGATGACGCCGCTGATCGACACGGCGATGCCGGTCATGGCGGAGACCATGACGATCGAGATTCGTTTGAGGCGTTCGACGTCGACCCCGCCGTGAAAGGCGTCGGCTTCGCCAAGGACCAAAAGATCGAGGCCGCGCGCGATGAAGGTGCAGGCCGCGAGCCCAACAATGAGGATCGGCGCGAGCATCGCGGCCTTGGTCCAGGTCGCGCCGCTCATCGAGCCCAGGAGCCAAAAAGTGATGTCGCGCAATTGCCGATCGTCGGCGATGAACACCAGAAGCCCGATGCCGGCATTGGCAATGGCGGTGATGGCGACGCCGGCAAGCAGGAAGATCGCGATCGAGGTTCGCCCGGCGCGGCTCGAGATGCCGTAGAGGAGCGCCGTTGTCGCCAGTGAGCCCGCGAAAGCCGCGAGCGGCAACAGCTCGGTCTGGAGAAACCGCAGCGTCTCGCCGAAGCGCGAATCGGTGAAGACGATCGCGCTTGCAGCCGCGAGGGCCCCGCCGCTGGAGACGCCGACGAGCGCGGGATCGGCGAGGGGGTTACGAAACAGTCCCTGCATGATGGCGCCGGCCGCCGCGAGCAGACCTCCGACCATCGCGGTCGCCGCGATCCGGGGAATACGGATTGACCACAGCACGAGCTGGTCGCGGACGGCCATTGCATCGGCGGTCGGATTGCCGAAAAATCCAAGCGCGGCAGGCAGCCGGGGCGGCGGAATGCCGGCCGCACCGACCGTGAGCGCGACAGTCGCAATCGCTGCCAGTGCGATCAGCAGCACGGCGATGACGAGCGAGGCGGAGAATCGTCCTGCGCCTGTTCGTCGTCGCGGATCCCGCGTCTCTGCCTCGATCGCCACACTCATTGCCGGCAATTCGCCATCGACACGGTCGAGGCGAACCCGCCCGCCTGTGCCGCAAGCGTCGGATAGAGCCTGACCGAGAGATCATGCGCCGCCGCCGCGGTCCGCGGCCCGAAGCCGAGCAGATAGAGACCATCCATGGTGATGAAACTCTTGTTGGCTGCGACCGGCGTCAGGGCAAATCCCGGATGCGTATAGATCGCCTCGGCCTGAAGCGACTCCTTGCCGCGCTCGATCGAGAGCACGAATTCGGGCTTCGCCGCCACGATCGCCTCGTCGCCGATGATTTTGTAGCCATCGTAATCGTCAACGGCGTTGGCAGCGCCCGCGAGCTGGATGATCTCGTCAGCGGCGGTCTTGTGACCGGCGACCATCGCCCGCCCGTTCAGAAGCGACATCACGAACATCACCCGCACCGGCTTCGTCACCTTGGCGCGCAGCGCACGGAGCTGCGCAAGATCGGCACTGACAGCGGCGCTCAGGCAATCGGCGCGCGCATCGACGCCCATGGCGTGGCCGACCAGCCTGATCTTCTCGACCAATCCTTGCTCGGAGAAGGTCTCGGGCACCAGCACCAGCGGCACTTTCGCCGTCTCCAGCAGGTCCATGGTTTCGCGCGGGCCGGACCCCTGGATCGCCAGGATCAGCGTGGGGTTGAGACCGAGCACGCCCTCGGCCGAAATCTGGCGCATGTAGCCGACATTGGGTTTGTCGTGCAGCGCCGCCGCCGGATAGAGGCTCGTGGTGTCGACGCCGACCAGCCGGTTCTCGAGCCCGAGCGCGTAGAGGATCTCGGTGATGGCGCCGCCGATCGAGACTGTGCGCGCGAAATCGGTGACGGCGACGTCGCGATTGCGCGCGTCATGTACGGTGATGCCGGCGGCGTGCGCGGCAGAGGTGAGCGCGATCGTGCCGGTCAGCAGGAGATGTGTCAGAGTGCGACAAAATGTCATTGCAAATTATTTCGTCAGGATCAGCTTGTTCTGCGAGGTCAGACGCAGGCGATAGGTGTCTACGCCATGCGCGATGGTGATCTCGCGCTCGGCGGCGAACAGCTTGCTGCTGTCGATCCTGCTCCCGCGCATGGTCAATGTTCTCGTTGTTGCAGGGCTTTCGGCCGGCCCTGCCGCGTCGCCGATTTTGTCTCCGGGCGCTGCTGACATTGTTGCTGTGATGCTTTCGAAGTTTCAGATGCAGCCTGTTTGTACAGGCGGCAACAGGCGCATTCCAACGGCGACAATTTACAATCGATATAAACTGCAACCTGTTGTCATTGACCGCCTGAGTGTTGCCACGTAACCAATTGTGACGCGGCGCAACTTGTCTGCGTCTTGAGAAAATTAGCCAGCCAGCCGCTCGCCTTGCGCGAGCGCACGCCAGCCAACCAACGAACATGAAGTGCAGGCTGGGGTGATATGGCTGACGGGGCTAGGTATTCGCGCGCCCTGATTTTGGGCGCGTCTGTGGTTTCAATCGCGGCATTGGCGGCGGAGAGCGGTGTTGCACAAACCGCTCAGCCGCAGGCCGAACATGCGTCGCCGGATCGGCCGAAGCAGGCCAAACGCAAGCAGGCCAAGCCGCAAATCGCACAGCAGGCAACGTCCGAGGCGATGAACGCTCGCGCCCAGGCGGGTGCTGCGCCTGTTCAATCGCTCGATACCATCACGGCCGCGGCCTCAAAGACCGAGGAGCGTGCGGTCGATGCGCTCGCGCCGGTCAGTGTCGTGACGTCAGGGCAGATCGAAGGCCGCCAGGCCAGTACGGTCGGCGACCTCATCTACAATGTGCCCGGTGTCTGGGTTCAGAACCGTGGCGATGAGCCATCGACTTCGATCAACATCCGCGGCCTTCAGGATTTCGGTCGCGTCGCCGTCGTCGTCGACGGAGCGCGGCAGAACTATCAGCGCACAGGTCATTTCGCCAACGGCTCGTTCTTTCTCAACCCCGAGCTGATCAGCGGCATCGACATCGTGCGCGGCCCGACCGCCAACATCTACGGCTCCGGCGCCATTGGCGGCGTGGCGTCGTTCCGCACCAAGGATATCGAGGATGTCGTGCGCGCCGGTGAGCGCTGGGGCGTGGACGTCAAGACCATTCTTGGCAGCAACTACGGCCGCGCGCTCGGCTCGGCCTTCGGCGGTGTTCAACCCGAATGTCGACGTGTTCGCGGGCGGCACTTACTCCACGCAGGAGAACTACAAGGACGGCACCGGCTTCGAGGTTGCCAACACCGGCAACCGGCTCACGAGCGGTATCGCCAAGCTGACCGTGCGGCCGGCGGACGGGCATGAGGTCAAGCTCGGAACGATCTTCCAGGAAGACATCTACAGTGTGGGCCAGCCGCCGCGGCGCGCTGGCGATCCGAATTCGACCAACGCGAACGGCACCAACAATCTGGGCGGCACCTCGATCTACGCGTCCAACGTGAAGAACTACACGACGACGCTCGGGTGGAAATATTCGCAACCGGACGACCAGTGGTTCGATTGGGATGCCAAGGTCTACTGGAACCGGACCGAGAACGATCAGGTCAAGACCGCACATACCAGCACGACGCCATCGGTCTACTGCGGAGGCGTTCCTGGCAATGCCGTGTCTGGCTGTATCGGCAGCAATCGCGGATATCTGCTCGATACGATCGGCGTCGACGTGCACAACACGACGCGGTTCGAGACCGGAAGCTGGCGTCACGCGGTGACCTACGGACTGGACGCCTTCCAGGACAAGTTATCGTCCCGAGACACGACCGGCACATCCGAAGTCACGACGCCCGGCGGACAGCGCGCCGTGTCCGGCGGCTTCGTGCAGTGGAAGACCGACTACACCTCCATGCTCGAAGTGATCGGCGCGCTCCGCTACGACAACTATCAGCTTTCGTCGGCAACCTCGTCGTCCAGCGGTGATCGCCTATCGCCGAAGATCACGGTCGCGCTTGTTCCCACCGCCGTCGTGACCCCCTATGTCAGCTACGCCGAAGGCTATAGGGCGCCGTCGATTACCGAGACGCTGGTTAGCGGCCCGCATTCCGGTGCCACGGTCAACGACTCCTTCTTCCGCTGTCCGTCGGGCACGCCGGGACCTGGTGCGGATTCGACGTTCTGCTTCGTGCCGAATCCAAACCTGCGGCCCGAGGTCGGCAAGAACAAGGAGATCGGATTCAACATCAAGAAGAACGATCTGTTCACGCCGGGCGATACGCTGCGCGGCAAGATCAACATATTCCGCAACGATATCACAGACTTCATCGATCAGGTCGCCTACGGCAATCCGCTGGTGGTTCCCACTGGCCCGCCGCCGGCGCCCAGCATCACGGTGCTGCCGTTCCTGCAGTATCAGAACGTCGCTTCTGCCCGTATTCAGGGCTTCGAAGCCGAGGCGATGTACGATGCGAACCTCTGGTTTGTCGGCCTGTCCGGGACCTATCAGAATGGCAAGAACCTGCAGACCGGGTTTGGTCTTTATAGCGTTCCGCCGCAGAAGGTCACCACGACAGCGGGCGTGCGCTTGCTCGATAGGACATTTATCCTCTCGCTGATGTGGACGTCGGCCATCGCCAATTACGACATCCCGCGAACCTATACCCCGGCGACGTCGTACGATCTCGTAAATCTGTATGTTCAGTATCTGCCGACGCAGGATCTCACGCTGAACTTCTCGGTCGAAAATCTTTTCAACCAGTACTATCGCCCCTATGCCATTCCGGTTGGCAGCACCGGCGACACGCAAAACGACGTGAAGTGGGCCAGCGCCGGCGCAGGGCTCGTGATCAAAGGAGGCCTCAAGTACCACTTTGGCGGCACCTGAGGAGTGGACCGGCGAACCCGTGCAGGGCGCCGTATCGACCTCCAGAGCCACGCTGATGTCCCGGCGTGGCTTCGGTGCGTTCTGAATCAATTCCGATCGGCGCTTGCCGATTCACATGACTGACAGGAGAAATCTAATGTTCATCGCTATGAATCGCTTCCAAGTGCGGAAGGGCGCGGAGACCGCGTTCGAAACGGTCTGGGCTACGCGCGAATCCTATCTCGGCACCATGCCGGGCTTCGTCGAGTTTCATCTGTTGAAGGGGCCCGAGGCCGAGGATCACACGCTCTATTCGTCGCACACCAGTTGGATCGACAAGGCGGCGTTCGAGGCCTGGACGCGCTCGGAGGAATTCCGCCGTGCCCATGCCCGTGCGGACAACAGGACCGGCGAGAGCCTTTATCTCGGCCATCCCAAGTTCGAGGGCTTTGAGGTGATCCAGAGCGAGCGCAAGGCCGCGGCCGCTTAAGGCGGCGCCGCCAGCACGAAAGGAGCCGGACATGCTGAGCACCGATCTCGCCGATCTCAAGGCACACATGGCCGACAATCCCGGCGCGGTGATCGAGGACGTCGCGCGCGAGCGCAAGGTCTCGCCACGCACAGTGATCGAAGCGCTGCCGCCGTCGATGGTGCGGATCGGCGCCGGCGAGCATTTCGCCGCTGCCATGCAGGACATCGCAGAGTGGGGCGAGGTCACGCTGATCGTGCACACGGTCGACGCGATCTTCGAGTTCACGGGCGTGATTCCCGCAGGCGAGATCGGCCGCGGCTATTTCAACCTGATACAGCCGAAGGGATTGCACGGCCATCTTCGTCACGAGCGTTGCGCAGGCGTTGCTTTCGTCGAGCGTCCCTTCATGGGCAAGACCTCGGCCTTCGTCGCGTTCGTCAATGTCGACGGTGGTATCATGTTCAAGATCTTCGTCGGTCGCGACGAGACCCGCGCGTTGCGGGCGGACCAGCTGGCGCGGTTCCGGCAGCTCGCGGACCGGATCGCGGCGCTGCCCGCGGCGTAGTTTCTTCTGTCTGTCGGGAGATCAGGATGCAGGGCAATTTTGGGCTTCGGCACATGATCGGGGTTATCCTGTTGGCGGCGCTCGCGCCGACACCAGCCCTCGCAATCGACGAGGCGCTGTTGCCGCGCAATTTATCGCCCTGGGGTATGTTCGTCGGCGCCGACTTCGTCGTGAAGGCGGTGATGATCGGGCTTGCGCCTTGCAGTGGTCGCGCCGGGCATCGCGGAGGCACTGCTCGCCACCGCGCTTGGCCTCGTCGCTGCGATCCCGGCGGTCGTGATCTACAATCATCTGGCTCGCGGCATCGTCAATTACCGTGCGCTGCTTGGCGATGCCTCGGCACAGCTCATGCTGCTGGTCAGCCGCCAGCACGACCATCGTGATTTCCGCCTGGGCGCGGGCGGCGGAGTAGATCATGGCCGCGAAGCTCGGCGGACGTTCGGGATCGCCGCTCAAGCGCGGCGACCCCAGTGATCTCGACGTCACCGATGAGATCAACGTCACGCCGTTCATCGACGTGATGCTGGTGCTGCTGATCATCTTCATGGTGGCTGCGTCGCTCGCCACCGTCGATATCGGCGTCGAACTGCCGGCGACGGCGGCCGAGCCGGCGCCGCGGCCGGACAAGCCGACCTTCGTCACCGTGAAGCCTGACCTCTCGATCGCGATTGGTGAAGATGTCGTGGCCCGCGATGCGCTCGGCACCTCGCTCGAGGCCGCCACCAAGGGCCGCAAGGACGAGCGGATTTATCTGCGCGCCGACAAGGCGGTCTCCTACGGCGATCTGATGGAGGTGATGAACACCTTGCGCAATGCCGGTTATCTCAAGGTCGCGCTCGTCGGCCTCGACGGACGCAATTGATGGCCGCGAACGCCTTTGCCTTGCATGAGCCGCTCGGCGAGCGCGAGCGCGCACGCTGGGGCGGATCAGCCGCGGTGATCGTGGCGTTGCATGTCGGCGTCATCGCATTTGCATTGAATTGGTTGAACCGTCCGCCCGCGCCAGGCGTCAGCCTGCCGGCGATCATGATCGACATGGCGCCGGCGACCTCGGCGCCGCAACCGACGCAGGACGATGTCGCGCCGGGACCGCCGATGCAGGAGGCCGACGCTTCGCCGCCGGAGCCGATGCAGCGGCAGGCCGTCGAGGATACCATCGCGCCGACGCCGCCTCAGGAGAAGCCGGAGGTCGTGGCGCCGCCGGAGCGGAAGCTGGAGCCGACGTCGGCAAAGCCGGAGCGGGCGACGATCATGCCTGCTGAAAGACCAACGCCAGCGAAGCCGAAGGTGGTTCGCCGCGAGGCCAAGAAGCCGTCGGATGCAACGCCCGCCCCGCGCACAAGCGCGCCGCCGCGCGCCGAGCGCGAGGCACCGATGGCATCTGCAATGAGTGCGGGCGCGGTGGCTTCAGCGATCGCGTCCTATAATCAGCGCGTCCGCGCACATCTGATGCGCTTTCACCAATATCCATCCGGTGGTGGCGGTCAGCGCGGCGTTGCCAGGCTGAGCTTCACGCTGACCCGCAGCGGGCACGTGACGTCCAGCCATCTCGGCGGCTCGTCGGGCGTTGCCGCCTTCGACGCCCAGGCCATGTCGATGATCCGCCAGGCGCAGCCGTTTCCGCCGATCCCGCCCGAGATCACCAACGGTTCGATGAGCTTTACGATTCCGGTCGAGTTTACGGTGAGGTAGTGCGTCCTCTTCACCTCGCTCCGTGCGCGGCAGCGGTTTCAACGGGCGCCGATGCTGCTCAGCCTCATTCTGAGGAGACCGCGGAGCGGTCGTCTCGAAGGACGAGGCGCGCGCTCAGGCCGCCCAAAAGGCCATATGCGAACACCCTGCCGCGTGCGGGGAGAGGTTGGCGGGGAAAGGTTGGCGCGAAGCGGGTGAGGGGATTCTCCGCGAGTCGCACGCTTACCTTCTTCGTGGATAGAGCCCCTCACCCCAACCCTCTCAGCGCGAGCGAAGCTCGTCGTGCCCCCGTAAGAACGGGGAGAGGGAGAGGAGAGAGAGCGTCAGCTCACTTCGCCTTCAGGAAGTCGGCGACTTCCAGCAGCATGAACTCGTCGCCGTCAGCGTTGTTGGGATCGCGGCTGGTCGAGAACGGCAGATTGTTGCCATTGCCGACGATGATGTGGGTGTCGTCGACGCGATCGACGTTCTCGATGGTGAAGAACGGGAAGGTGTAGACGCCGTCGTTGAGCGGCTTCCGCGCCTTCTTGTCGGGATCGCGGTTCTAGGCGTCTCCTGTTAATGAAGCCGTCTTATGCGGACCGTGTGTTGCAGTTTTGTGAAGCCGGGCCAAAGGCCGCAGCCGCCGGTTACTCCTTTACCGCGCCAGTCAAAGACGACACGTAGTAATCCACGAACAGCGAGTAGAAGATTGCGACCGGCAGCGAGCCGAGCAGCGATCCGGCCATCAGCGCCCCCCACTGGTAGACATCGCCGGTGACGAGTTCGGTGAGGATCGCGACCGGCACGGTCTTGTTGGCGCCGCTCTGGATGAAGGCGAGCGCGTAGATGAACTCGTTCCACGACAGCGTGAAGGAGAAGATGCCGGCCGAGATCAGCCCGGGCACCGCGAGCGGCAGCGTGATCCGCCGCAGAATCTGCAGCCGCGTCGCGCCGTCGACCAGCGCGCATTCCTCGAGCTCGTAGGGGATCGACTTGAAATAGCCGATCAGCAGCCAAGTGCAGAACGGCACCAGGAAGGTCGGATAGACCAGGATCAGCGCCAGCGGACTGTCGAACAGGCCGAACTGCACCACCACGGTCGCGAGCGGAATGAACAGGATCGAGGGCGGCACGAGATAGGCGAGATAAATGCCGAGCCCGACATAGGGACTGCCGCGGAAGCGCAGCCGCTCAATGGCATAGGCCGCCAGCGTGCTCGCGATCAGCGACAGCGTGGTCGAGCCGATCGCGACCATCATCGTCGTCCACAGCCAGTGCGGATAGGCCGTGTCGAACAGCAGGTGCTTGATGTGGGCGAGCGTCGGCGAGGTGATCCAGAACGGGTTGTGTTGCTTGAAATTCATCAGTTCCGCGTTCGGCTTGAACGAGGTGATCGCCATCCAGTAGAACGGAAACAGGAGGATCAGCACGAAGCAGCCGAGCGGCAGATAGATCATCATCAGCCGCCGCAGCCCGGAATCCCAGGCCATGGTATCGGGTGCGGCTTTGGCGGCGGCGGCCGACTGCGCGACGGTGTCAGTCATTGGCCTCTCCCTGCTGCCATTTGCGGCGCGCCAGGCCGAAATAGGAGAACAGCGTCGCGAACACCAGGAACGGGATCATCGACACCGCGATCGCGGCGCCTTCGCCGAGCTCGCCGCCGGCGATGCCGCGCTGGAAGGCCAGCGTGGCCAGCAGATGGGTCGAGTTTCCGGGGCCGCCACGGGTGATGGCGTAGACGAGCTGGAAGTCGGTGAAGGTGAAGATGATCGAGAAGGTCATGACGATGGCGAGGATCGGCATCATCATCGGAAAGGTGATGTAGCGGAAGCGCTGCCAGGCGCTGGCACCGTCGAGCATCGCCGCCTCGTAGAGCGAGGGCGAGATGGTCTGCAGGCCGGCCAGCAGTGAGATCGCGACGAACGGAATGCCGCGCCAGATGTTGGCGGCGATCAGCGAGAAGCGCGCCGGCCAGGGCGAGCCGAGGAAGTCGACATTGCTCGAGCGCCAATGCAACACGTCGACCAGCAGATAGGAGATGATCGAGAACTGCGGATCGTAGATCCACCAGAATGCCAGCGCCGAGAGCACCGTCGGGACGATCCAGGGCAGCAGGATAATCGCACGCAGCAGGCTCTTGAACGGAAAATGGTTGTTGAGCAGGAGCGCGAGCCAGAAGCCCAACGCGAACTTTCCGAACGTCGCGATTCCCGTGTAGACCACGCTGTAGAACACCGCGTTCCACCACAGGGGATCCGTGAGCAGATACTGGAAATTCTCGAAGCCGACGAAGACGCCGCGCCGACCGATCGTGGTGTCGGTGAAGGCGAGCCAGATGCCGAGGCCGAGCGGATAGGTGAGGAAGACCGCGAGCAGGCCGATCGCGGGTGCAAGGCACATCACGACCAGGAACGGCTTGTAGTCGAATAACCTCACGAGCCAGCTCGGCTGCCGTTGCGCCAGGCTGGGAGAAGAAAGTGCAGTCACGGACATCAGCTTGTTGTCCTGTCTATCAAGGTCACCACACCGTCATTGCGAGCGAAGCAACTTGTCCGCCGAAGCCTTGGCGAAGGCGGAAGCAATCCAGTCTGGTTCTGCGGTGGCAGTCTGGATTGCTTCGTCGCAAGGGCTCCTCGCAATGACGGTCGCTTTGTCGTAGGACGTTACTTCTGCCGCCGGAAGTACCGCTTGCAGCGTTGCTCGGCTTCCGCGGCGGCGGCCTCCGGTGTGGCTGCGCCGGTCGCGACCGACGCGCACATCTGGATCAGCACGTAGTCGGCGCTGACGGCACCGGTGGCCGTCGAGATCGGGCCCTTGTAGCCGTCATAATAGGTGCTGTTCATCGTGTCCTTGAACAGCTTCACCTTGGGATCCTGCGACCACACCGCGGCCTCTGCATAGGCGGCCAGCGGCTGGGCCCAGTAGCCGGAGTTGGCGTTGAGCCACGGCTCGTATTGGTCCTTCTCCAGCATGTATAGCAGGAAGGCCTTTGCGGCGTTGGGGTACTGGCTATGCTTGAACGCCATGGCGTTCAGCGTCAGTCCTGCCATCGGAGAGATCTTGGCCACGCCCTTTGGCAGCAGCTGATGCTCGCTGTCGTCGGCGATCGCCTTGGTCGCCGGATCGTTCTTCAGCGAGAAGTACAGCGAGACGCCGTTGGCGGTCAGCGCGATCTCCTGCGAAGAGTAGGCCCGATTGTTGCTGACGTCGTTCCACGACGTCGTGCCGGCGATGAAGGTCGGGTAGAGCTGCTTGACCCAGTTCAGCGCGGCAATGGTCTCCTTGCTGTTGATGGTGATGTTGCCCTCCTCATCGAGCAGGGAGGCGTTATGCGACCACAGCGCCCAGTTGGCGAAGCCGTTGCCGTCGCCCTTGGCGTTGCCGAGCGCGAAGCCCGCCGGCTTGCCGGCCTTGTGGAGCTTCTGGCACAGGTCGACGATGCCGGCATGGTCTTCCGGCACCTTGTCGAAGCCGACCGATTGGAGGATCGATTTGCGGTAGATCAGGGGACCCGCGGTGGCGCCGAACGGCAGTCCGATCCAGGCGTCGCTCTTGTTCCTCTTGCCGTAGCGCTGCGCCAGCGGCAGCCAGCCGCCATAGCGCTTGCCGAGATAGTCGGCCACGTCGGTCAGCTCGATCAGCTTGTCGATATAGATGTGCGGTGCATCGGAGAAGCCGATGATGATGTCGGGGCCGGCGCCGGAATTGGCGGTCACCGCGGTCTGCTGGTTGATGTCCTCCCAGCCGACGAAGTCGACCTTGACCTCGACACCGGTCTCCTTGGTGAACTTGGCCGCGTTGGCGCGGAACACGTCTTCGTCGGCCTGGACGAAACGGACCGGCCGCAGCATGCGCAGGGTTGCGCCCTTTTCGATCGGCAGTTTCGGAGCTGGGACATCCGCGGCCTTGATCGCGGATTGAGCATTCGCCGGTGTACCGGTTGCCGCGATTGCCGCAGCGGACAGACCCAGCGCCAAGGCATCACGACGTGTGATGTCGTTCCTCATCAGTTCCTCCCTGTGATGTCTCCCCTCCCGGCGTTGATCGCCGATGAAGGGTCGTTCCGTTTTGCGGCGCGTTCTGCGCCTGCCGCCTAGCTGTTCGGCCCGCGATCCATGCTGACGGGCTGCCAGCGGCGGAGCGCGGTGCTCTGCAGCACCGACGGGTTGACGCAGCTTACCGGCCACATGCCCTGAAGCACCAGTGACAATTCGTAGCCCACGCGGCGCTTGCGCGCCTCGTCGAACCGTGCCGAGGCGGAAGCGACATGGGCGGTCAGGGTCACGTTCTCCATGCCGAGCAGGGGGTTATTGTGCGACGGCGGTTCCTTTTCCAGCACGTCGAGCGCAGCGTGCGCGATCCAGCCTTCCTGCAGCGCCTTGATCAGGCTGTCCTCGTCCACCGTGGCACCGCGGCCGGTATTGATGAAGATCGAGCCCTTCTTCATCTGCCGAAAGTGCTTCTCGGTCAGCATGTGATGCACCTCGGGCCTGGCAGGGGCATGCATCGAGACGAAATCGGATTGCGACAGCACCTCGTTCAGCGTCGCCGGGATGACGCCGTGGTCGGACATCAGCGTCTCCTGGATGAAGGGATCATAGGCCATCATGCGCAGGCCGAAGGGGGCGGCGCGTTTCGCGACTGCACGCGCGACACGGCCGAACGAGACGAAGCCGAGCGTCTGGCCCATCAGCCGCGGAATTTTCAACAGCGCCGGCCGGCCCTCGGCCCAGCGGCCGCTGCGCACCATGCGGTCCTGCTCGACCAGGCGGCGGAAGCCGGCGAGCAGCAGCATCATGGCGTGGTCGGCGACCTCCTCGATGAACGTATCCGGAATATTGGTGACGGGAATGCCGCGCGCAGTGGCTGCCTTGATGTCGACGCTGTCGACGCCGACCGAGCCGAGCGTGATGACCTTGCAGCTCTCCAACGCGTCGATGATCGACTTGGTGATCGGGATGGCCTTGGCGTAGATGGCGTCGGCGGTCTTCGCGGCGGCGATGAACTCGGCCTCGCTCGCCGGCGCCTCGACGATCTCGGCGTCGATCGGATCCAGCGCCTCGCGCTCGTAGGAATAATCGCTGCCTGCGACCGTGAAGCTCGCGCCCTTCGGCGTCACCACCCTGTATTTCGGCATGTTCTGCTCCCGATTTGGTTTGTCGGTTCTTGTTCTGTGACCCGCACCTGCGGCGAGCCTTTGCCTCTTTTACGCGAAATCCGCGCGGCCGCGTACAGCTACCGGTTGTGCGATGTGATGGATCTTTCCGGTTTTCCGCCACCGATCCGGCCTTCTACGGAGTCGTCGTAACACGTTGCTAAGGGGTGACACACTAAAGGTTGATTTGATTTCGATCGATTCTCTCGCGCGCCCGTATCCCTTTGTTGCCGGAGCCATCCCCGTGAAATTGAGCAATCTGAAGATCGCCCCCAAGCTCGGCATTCTTGTCGGCGTGACCTTGTTTGGTCTGTGCATTTCCGGGATTCTTGCCGGCTATCTGATGAAGCAGGAGATGGTGAACGCGCGCATCGATCAGGCCAAGGCGATCGTGGAGTTGGGGCGCAACTACGCCGCTGCGCTGAAGAAGCGTGTCGATGCCGGCGAGATGACGAAGGATGCGGCAATGGCCGAGCTTCGCCGCTACGGCAATGCAATGACGTATGACAACGGTGCGGGCTATCTGTTCGGCACATCCTATGACGGCATCACGCAGCTTGCGCCCGATCCGAAGCAGATCGGCAGCAACCGGATGGATGTCGTGACCAACGGCCGCAAGCTGTCTCTCGAGCTGATGGACGGCGTCAAGGCCAATGGTTCGATCCTGCTGTATTATGAATATGTGAAGCCCGGCCAGGAGAAGCCGATCCGCAAGCTCGGCTACGCCGTCGCGGTCCCCGGCTTCGACATGTATCTCGGCACCGGCGCCTACCTCGATGACATCGACGCCAAGATGGGCCCGGTGTACTGGCTGCTCGGCCTTGCGATGCTTGGCATCGTCATCGTCGCCGGCAGCGTGGCCTGGTTGCTCGGCCGCAGCATCAGCCGTCCGCTCGGGCTGCTCGGTACCCGTATGAAGGACCTCGCTGGCGGCAAGCTCGAAGGCGACATTCCCGGCGTCGGTCGCGGCGACGAAATCGGCGCGATGGCTTCGACGGTCCAGATCTTCAAGGACAACGCGATCCGCATTCGCGACCTCGAGCAGACCGATGCGGCTGCCAAGGAGCGCGCCGCGGCGGAACGTCGCAGTGCGATGGAAGACATCGCCAACGACTTCGAACGCAGCGTCAACGGCATCGTCCGTTCGGTCTCCTCAGCCGCGGCCGGCATGCAGTCCACGGCGCAATCGATGACCGCAACCGCGAGCGATGCCTCCTCGCGGGCGGCGACCGTCGGCGCGGCCTCGCAGAAGGCGTCCGGCAATGTCGGCACGGTCGCGGCCGCCGCCGAAGAGCTGTCGAGCTCGGTTGCGGAAATCTCCCGCCAGGTGACGCGCTCGACCGAGGTGGCGAGCAGGGCTGTCAGCGATGCCGAGCGCACCAACGCCACGGTGCAGGAGCTCTCCACCGGCGCCGAGAAGATCGGCGAGGTGGTCAAGCTCATCGTATTGCCTCATCTGAGGATGTTACTTTCGCTTGACGGATGTAGCTCCGACTGTCGGCCGGTCCGAGGTTGCGTCATTGCTCGCAGTCCCGGGATCACCAGTAGTGGCCGGTACTGTACGTGGGATGATCACCTTGGCTCCGTTGCGTCTGAGTGATCGCAACAAGCGCTGCACGATGGTGTGCTGCGGCGGCCCGAACTTTTCGGGGGAATGCTCGGCGAGACGACCGAGGATGGCCAGCGCGGTCAGACGAGGTTCGGCCGCGAGCCAGCGCTCGATGTCGGCGAGGTGTGGATCGAGCATCGAAGGCATTCTCATGCGCGTTTTGTATGGCTTGCGGATGCGCCGATGGATGATGCGCTGCTCCCCCAGATGCACGTCATTGCCGAGCCCCTTCGCGAATGCTGCCGCGTTCGTTGCCGCAGCCGGTGGGCTGGCTGCTGCCGCGAGCTTGCCCGCTCGGGCGCCGACGCGGGTGCCGAGCTCCGTCTGGGCGGCCCTCATCTCGGCCAGCAGGGCCACGGGATCGAGCGTGCGATAAAGCTCTCGAAGACGCCGTTTGAGGCCTTTGCTCAACTTCGGGTGCGCCAGAGCGCGCGCATACGGCGTGGCCGGAACATGATAGCGCTTGATCACCTTCGCGCCCTCGCGCCGCTTGTCCTTCAGCTTGAAGGACGGCTGGAAGAAGTTGGTGTGCAGCCGCGATGCGGCATACAAGCGTTCCAGCACGCGTTTTGTCTCGACGCCATCGAAGCGACCGTATCCCACAAGTCGCCGGACGACCGCGCCATTCTTCTGCTCGACGAAAGCCTGATCGTTC
>NZ_JADPKQ010000433.1:0-16265 GCF_023074015.1 Bradyrhizobium sp. 142 | reverse complement strand
GACAACGTCTTCGTCGAGCGGCTATGGCGCAGCGTTAAATACGAGGAGGTCTATCTGCGAGCCTACGAAACCGTCGGCGAGGCGCGACATTCGATCGGCCGGTATCTCGACTTCTACAACGCACGAAGGCCCCATTCGAGCCTTGACGACATGACCCCGGATCAAGCCTACTTCAACCTTCCGCCGCTCCGCGTGGCGGCCTAATCTCGGCAGAGGCTCCACTTATCGACGCGGAAAGTCTGTTCAGACAAGCGGGACCAGCTCTCCCTCGGCGTCTGTTGCGCGATCCAGATCCGTTTGAAGACGCCTACGTCGGAAACTCGACAACAGCAGGCCGGCCATTCCACGAACCACATTCGCGGCATGCATGTTTTCTGTCGTCTCGATTGTAGATGTGAACCAGATCCAGCGCGCGATGAGGAGCAGAAACTATCCGCCGCTTATATGCGAACACTGAGCTAGCTCCTTTCCTCTTCGAACCCGATTCCTTTAGGCCCAGGTCCGGGCTGCGAACGGTGCGCTTTCGGCTCCTGAGGACAGATCTATTTGGCGAGAGGCAAGCAATTTGCATGACGCGTCCGGCCGACTTAGGTGTTGGGCGACTTGGCAAAATTGAGGAGAATCTGATGAGTCCGATCAAGAACTCAGGGCTAGGCCCGCTGGAAAACGAGAAACGCTTCGAAGTCGTGAAGGCCGATCGCCTCACCCGCATCGGTGCGGCGCTGCTGCAAGCTGCCGGCAGCCCGAAGGACGAGGCACAAGCGGTCGCAACCGGCTGCATAAATGCCAATCTGGCCGGCCATGATTCCCATGGGATCATCGCCATTCCGACCTATATCAACGCCATCAAGGCCGGTCACATCGTACCGGGCGCGGAGTGGACCATCGTGCAAGAATCCCCAACCACAGCCGTCATCGACGGCCAGTGCGGCTTTGGCTTTCATATCAGCTCCAAAGCGATGGCGCTCACTGTCGAGAAGGCAAAGACGGCCAATGTCGCGGCCTGTACTGTGTTCCGGCAAAGCCATGTCGGACGGCTCGCCGCTTATCCCTTAATGGCGGCAAACGCCGGCATGATCGGGCTAGCAGCCGCTGACTCCGGCCGCTCACCTAAATATGTAGCGCCCTTCGGTGGACGCGAGGCGCGGCTTGGCACCAACCCGATCTCCATCGCGGTGCCTTCTGATCTCGAGGCCCCTTTTCTTCTCGACATGGCGACCTCGGTGGTCGCTGCTGGTAAGATCCAGCTGGCGGTCGCGCGCGATGAGGAAATTCCCAGCGGCTGGATCATCGATGCCGAGGGACGACCCACCACCGATCCCCGCGATTACGCCAAAGGCGGCGTACTGCTGCCGCTCGGCGGGCCCCAGGGCTACAAGGGCAGCGGCCTTGCCGCGATGGTAGAAGTGCTGTGCAGCCTTCTGACCGGCCCTCGTTTCGGGATCGAGCCGAAGGGCCGGGACAACTTCGGTTGCTTCATGGCGGTATTCAATGTGGCAGCGTTTTGTCCACTTGATCAGTTCAAGAGAGAAGTCGCGGACTTCGCGCGCGATCTAAAAGCTACGCTGCCATCTGAAGGCTCATCCGGCGTGTTCTTCCCTGGCGAGATCGGATATTTGCGCGAACAAGAGCGCAAGGCAAATGGCATCGAAATCGAGTTGGCGACCTGGGAGAAACTGCGCGCTCTTGCGCGTGACTACGGGCTCGCCGGCGAACTCGATCTTGCCTGAGCAGAAGAGCGGCAAAAGCTCCGTGATTCTGACCGCTGCTGGATGAAAACCCAGTGGCAGGTCAGAGTGAAGAGATCATAAGTTCATGCTTTGTTGGCCAGCAGCGATTTAAGCGCAAGCTGACGAGCAAATTAATGTGGATATCGCTCCATTTTTGCCCAAAACATCAAACTAGGTTTCCGGCGGTGCCGCCTCCGCCTACGCGGTCACAGACGCAGAATTTCGGCGGACAGGTCTCTGATCTTTTCTCCATCAGGGCGGCCCTCTGATCTCCGGTATCTTTTTGAGCTGGGTCGAGACATCTTCGCGCGCCACGCCCTTTTCGGTCACCTGTTCGACAATGCGCTGGCGCGCATTTCTACTTTGCCGCCGAGAGAAGGACTTTTGTACGGTGGCTACTTCAGGGTGTCGGGCGAACATTGTTCATTTCCTCCGGGGCATTTTACTTGTCCAAATTTCACAATTTCGATGTACACGTTCGGAGCCTACTTCACGATCAATGGACGGACTTTTGCGCGAGATGTGCGTCGACCGCGCCTTTTTGCGCGGTCGGTACCTGAATCTCCGTGAGCTTCCGGATCACGGTTATTGGCGCCCGCTTCGTTTCGACGTTCTGCGCAGCAGCCATTCAGGTCAGTGGCAGCCGCGCTCGGTGGCACAGCGCAAGATGTCCAGTAGAATGGATTTCGTCGAGCTCGGTACCCGATTGATCGCTTTCTGAAGTCCATCACAAGGCGGCGTGGCTTGTGTAAAAGGCTGCGTTTCGCTTCAATCTGGCGCATGATTTCGGTATGACGCCAGCTGATTTAGGCGAGAAGAACCGTTGTGAAGCGGTAACATTCTCAAGCACCAGCGGCATTTCACGAAGGCACAGCGACTCGGGTCGCGCAGGCATGTCAAAGAAACTGCCAAGCACGCGAAGAGGCATTTCACCAAACAGCCCGAAGATGCCCAACGTTTTGCAGCCAAAAAGGAAACGGCCATGCGGCCTGCCAATTTTGACCATCTTGCAGATAAGTTGCGCAACTGGGGGCGTTGGGGCGAAGCTGGCCAGCGCGGGAAGCTCAATCACATCGGATCGGAAACGCTGAAGAACGCGGCCGCCGAGGTTCGCGATGGCAAGCTCTTTAATCTCGGTCTGCGGTTCGACCGCAATGGACCGCAGCTGGGACGCAGGCGGTTCAACCCTATGGTCGACGCGACAGACCTTTTCACTCCGATGGGGCCGGGCGCGCAAGGAGTCTGCTACTCCGATGACGTCATCCACATGCCCCTGCAATGTTCAACGCAATGGGACGCGCTCGGCCACGTCCACTATGACGGTCACCTTTACAATGGCTGCAACGCGCGCGAATGCCTCACCGAAAATGGTGCGCTGAAGATGGGCATCAACCATCTGGCAGCCCCTGGCATCGTTTCGCGCGGGGTGCTCGTCGACATTGCACGGCTAAAGGAAGTCGAGCGGCTGCCGCTCGACTACGCGATCACGGTCGATGATCTGAACGCCGCATGCGAGAAGCAGGAGGTAAGCGTTGGCCCCGGCGACATCCTTTTGGTGCACACCGGACACATGCTTTGGTTTCACTGCCGACGGAGACCGCGACGTATTCATGGGAATGTAACCGGGCCTCGGTTATACATGCGCCGAGTGGGCTTATGACAAATCGCTGGCTGCCGTAGCTGCCGACAATATGGCTGTAGAGATATTAGACGCCGAGGGATGGGTTCGGAAATGCCACTCGCCTTCCATATGCTGGCGCTGCGCGACATGGGCATGCCGCTAGGCGAGATGAATCTAGAGGCGTTGGCCGCCGACTGCGCCGCCGACGGACGCTACAGCTTCCTGCTTGCTGCCCCGCCTCTGGAGGTTACTGGCGGCCTTGGTTCGCCCGTCAACCCGCACGCTCTGAAATAGGCTGCACTTAGGACTGACAGGCTGGCCTCTTGAAGATGCAACGCCCACAATTCTCTGTCGAGCCCGCAACTAGTCGTGTCCTTTTTCGAGGCCTGCGTGGTCGGCCTTGGGCACGAGCCCTCTTGCACCTCGACTTGAAAATGCCAACCGGCGCTCTTGCCGAGGTTAGCAGTGAGACCTTCGGCCTCACCGTCTCGTGGGGAAAATCCGTCTGAAATCACATCAGCAAACAGAAGTAGATCCTCAAAGACTGACCAACTGCATTTCGGTCATTCACGAGGATTTTGCCGGAAGAATACGGGATCACAAAGGTGACGTCTTTGAACTAGTGTCCTGAACCAGAAGTTCGCAACATCGTCTCGTGTTTTGCCGGGGTATTGTATCGGCAGAAGCGCTCGATGGAAGCGAGGATGTCATCGGCGGACTTGGTCCATCGGAACGGTTTGGGATCGGCGTTGTGTCGGTCGATGAACGAAGCGATGTCAGCCCTGAGGGCGGCGACGCTGCGATAGATGCCGCGCCTGATCTTCTTATCGGTGAGGAGCGCGAAGAAGCGCTCGACCTGGTTGAGCCATGACGAACCGGTCGGGGTCAGGTGTACGTGCCAACGCAGCCTTTTAGCCAGCCATCGTTGGATCAATGGGGTCTTATGCGTGACGTAATTGTCCATAACGAGATGGACGTCGACTTCGCGCGGCACGGCGGCCTCGATCTCGTCGAGAAACTTGCGGAACTCGGCAGCACGGTGACGTCCGTAACACTTGCCGATGACCCGTCCGGTCGCAATGTCGAGAGCGGCGAACAGCGATGTGGTGCCGTGCCTCTTGTAGTCGTGGCTCCTTCGGGCCGGCTGGCCGGGACGCATCGGCAACATTGGTTGGCTGCGATCCAGAGCCTGGATTTGGGACTTCTCATCCACACACAAAACGATGGCCCGCTCTGGTGGCGAGACGTAAAGGCCTACGACGTCGCGCACTTTGGCCACGAAGTTCGGATCGTTCGATAGCTTGAACGTCTCGATCCGGTGCGGCTGGAGCCCGAAGGCCCGCCAGCTGCACCGTCGACACCGACAGGCCGCTGGCCTTTGCCATGCCGCGGGAGCTCCAATGGGTGGCGTTCTCGGGGCTGTTTTCCAGCGTCTGCACGATCACAGCTTCGATGCGGGCGTCGTCGATCGTACGTGGCGCCCCGGAGCGCGGCTCGTCATGCAGCCCGTCCACGCGTCGCTCCGCAAAACGCCGCCGCCACTTGCCTACCGTCGCCCGGTCCAGGCCCAGCTTGGCCGCCACTTCCTTGTTCTGACCGCCTTCCGCGCAGGTCAGTACGATCCGGGCTCTCAGAGCCAGCGCCTGCGCCGTCTTGCGCCGCATCGTCAGCGACTTCAGCTCGGCACGCTCTTCTTCGCTCAATGCCAGGGGGGCAAGTCGCGGGTCCGCCATCAAATCCTCCGTCGCTGTTTGCCTCCATCCTTGGCACAGCGACGCGAATCTACTGCGAATCTAAGATTGCGAACTTGTGACTCGGGACGCTAGCGCCCGCTTGTCGTCAGCGACGTGAGCTTTCGATTTGTGTCGAGTTCGGGTTGATGTCTCGCAGACTTTAGGCTGAAATGTTTGACCAAGACGCCGAACTTCTGCAAGAACGACCGATCGCAGCTACGATTCGGCTGAGGAGCTCGTCAAAAGCTGCACTTTCGTTCCCTTGGCCTCGTCTGAAACTCGGGGCGCACGGCCAGATGAAATTTTTGGCAGGCGGACCGGGTTAAGTTCCAGCCGCCATGTCCGATGTGCCCAGCTTTCGCGCCGCGCCTTTGTCATCATCTTCTGTCCGGTCCGAGCATGGCGGAAGCCACCGCTCCGGAATAATAAGGCGGCGCGTGCACCGCCGTGGCTCCGCTCCAACTTTGCGCCGTTCATCGCTTCCTGCTCTGTGTCAGTCAGAGTGCGCTGGCACAGACGTTGGATTTTCTGATCATCGACAAAATGGGCAAAGCTTACCTGAGCTCTCATCTGCGCCTTGCTGCGCATAGCCCAAACTCATATCGAGATTGCGATGGTCGGCGGGGCGCTCGCGAGTTTGCTTGCGCTCTGGGGCCTTTTCCCAGCTTTCCGCATGACGCCGAAGGCCCTCCTGCGATGGGGCGCCTGATATCGTCGCTCGGCAGCCTCGTGCTTGCCCTCTCGCCAGACTATGCCATCGCCATCGTCGGCTATGCCCTTGCTAGCCTCGGCTTCTCCTTGGCCAGGCCAGGTACCTTGACCCCTCCCAGGCCCAATTGCATGGCGATGTCCTTTCTGCATGCCCTCAGCAGCCAACAGCACCGTGCGTGCACGCTGCCCGAGTCGCACGTTGGTGAGCCTGGAGCGAACCAACGCCGTCAACTCGTCGCGTTTGTCGTCGGTCAGCTGTAGCAACTCGCATCGGGCGTCCCACTCTGCTTCGTGGCTATAATCTCTGAGCAAGAGCATATAGGTCCCTTTAAGAATGCGACACCCAGCTGGCCCTTCAGACACGTTGCTGATGCGCAGTCCGACTTGCATGGCGCGGCGACCACGGAGACGCGATCGCATCCCGATCTCGAACCAGGACAATTTTCTGCGGGATACGGCATCGGAGCGCAGCTTCTCCGCAGTCCCGGGCCGACATATACGGTTTTCGCGGTGCCGACTTGCCTACAATCGCCTTTTCCTTTGCAGCCCCAGGACGATGACATGAAAGAATTGACGGCGCTTGAGGCGGCTCGTCTGATCGCGGCAGGTCAATTGACCAGCGAGACCTTGGTTCGCTCCTGCCTCGAGCGGGTGGCGGAACTGGAGGCCGGCGTCCAGGCGTGGGAACATCTCGATGCCGACCAAGCAATTGCGCAAGCCCGAATTGCGGACCGCTCTACGGCCCGCGGCCCACTGCATGGCGTGCCGTTGGCTATCAAGGATGTGATCGACACGGTGGATATGCCCACGGCCTACGGGTCGCGCATCTATCGAGGACATCGGCCCGCAAGCGATGCGACATGTGTCGCACTCGCCCGGGCCGCCGGCGCGATCATTCTTGGTAAGACAGTCACGACGGAATTCGCGACCGGCGCTTCGGGCAAAACGCGCAATCCGCACAACCCGGCGCATACGCCCGGAGGATCATCCAGCGGCTCTGCTGCCGCCGTTGGGTGCGGGATGGTGCCCTTGGCGTTCGGAACGCAAACATACGGGTCCACGATCCGGCCTGCCTCCTTCTGTGGTGTGGTGGGCTATAAGCCAACCTACGGCAAGGCTGACGTAACCGGCATCAAGACCCTGGCCGGAGGCCTGGACACACTGGGGTTGTTCGCCCGCCGCGTGGCGGACGTCGCGCGACTGGCTTCGGTCGTCACGGGTGGTCGCATTGCCGCCGATCTTGCATCGCAGACGCCCCGCATTGGATTCCTGGATACCTCACCATGGGGGGCGCCCGATCCTGCAACGGGGCAACTCCTCGGCGAGACCGTGCGACGCCTGGTCGAGGCAGGAGCGCGAGTCCGGGATCTCCCTTCGCCCGTTGGCATGGCTACATGGTGCGAGATTCAGGATGGGCTGTTCAGCTGGCAAGCACTCCAGGCGTTCGCGTGGGAACGGCTCTTCCGGCGCGACGAGCTCCAGCCGAAGACCTGCGGCGTGTTCGAGCAGTACGAGCAGTCCGCGACGCCTGAGTCCTACGAAACCGCGTTGGGACTAGCGCAGGAAGCGCGGGCGGGATGCGCAAGCCTCTTCACCGATTGCGATGTTTTGCTCGTGCCCGCTGCGATCGGCGAAGCGCCCAAGGGCCTGGAAACTACGGGCGATCCCCGCTTCAATGGTGCCTGGTCAATGCTGCAACTGCCTTGCCTGACGCTGCCAATGGGCCGGGGCGCCGCGGGTCTACCAATCGGAGTGCAGTTGGTCGGCCAGCGCGGCCAGGATGCGAAATTGCTGGGCGCCGCTTGCTTCGTTGAGGCGTGTCTCGCGAGCACATGATTCGACGTCCAAGGGCTCTTCACGACAAATCGATATTCGCCACAAGGCTGGCGCGCACCAGACACAGAAGACGATGGCGGAGATGGAACAGCAGTTCGCGTCGCATCTTGCTGGCCTTTACCGCTTCTGCAACCATCGCGCTGCCCAATTCCTGATGCCGAACCGCCATCGCCGTCAGTTGAATTTCTTCGGCCAATCATCGCTCGTTTTCGATGCTCATAAACCCATCAATTTCTGCCTTAGGCTCACTCGGGCGCTTCACTCTGCTTCGTCACAACAATGTCACTGCTGGAGTATAGCTTTGCCGATCGGGTGAACCGCAATGTGTTGCAGCAAAATGGCTGAACCGCGCAATCCGGCTCAGATAAGCTTAGCGGATGCTTGCTTGTAACCGAACGAGAAAAAGTATCCCGCGATGCGATCCATCTCGGCGCCGAGCGCCTCCTTACGAAGGCGCTTGAGCACCCGCGATACGAAAATAGAACTCGAGCATTGTGCCCCTCTGGTGTTGCCGCGCAGGGGGGTCCCGCGTCCGCGCGAGAGGCACCAAATATTGTGTGGCGGAGGAATCCAGGTGTCCCGGCGCTGGCTGGCGTTAGGGCGCCTCCGCCACATAATGTCGTCCGACACATAAATGAGGGTCGCGCCCAAGGCCCTCCTGCACCAGCAATGCCAAGCCCTGCATGCCTTTGCGCATTTCAGTGTGACCGGTTGCGATCCAGATTCTTGCCCCCCGATCGGGATCATCGCCGCTTCAGCAGATCCAACGCGAAGACAGCGCGGTCATATCAATGCCGGCATCCACGATCTGCCGGAGTCAATCTCCATCCGCCCGCCCGCTGACGTCGCCAAAGCTGTCGACTGCACTGGCAGCGGGTCCGGCATCACCATGCTGGCACAAAGCCGGGCCGAGGCTCTTCATCACCCGGTCGACGAGACGGCGCGCGGCGTCTGCAAGCTTTCCAAAAGGATCTTGAGCTTCTCATCATCGGAACACCGACGAGGCCGGCCAGTCTCAACAACCTCGAACCGCTCAATCTGAGCACTGCAATTATTGCTGTCCATAAGGGCTGTCGCTGGGCGGCGAATACTCCCCAAGTATGGGCATCGAAAACTCCCTAGTTGGCATCCCAGCCTGAAGGCGTCAAGGCGCGGAGGCCCCAAATATCGCAGCGCCGTAGCCCCTTCAGGCTAGCCGCGCCCGATCGTGTCATTCCGAATTGATTCGGGGGCGGCGCGGATGAACCAGCTTGGAGATCTCATCATGATTTTTGACCTTCACCGTCAGGGCTTGTCGATCAGCGCGATTGCCCGCCGCACGGGGCGCGACCCAAAAGCGATCCGCAAATACATTGCGCGTGGTCTTGAACCACCCGCCTATGGCCCTCGGCAGACAGCTGGCCGGCCGAGCAAGTTAGCCACCCTATCTCGGCTATCTCCGTGAGCGCATCGCCGCATTCCCGGACTTGAGTGCCTTCCGGATAACGCGCGAGCTTCCCGAGCGCGGCTACACCGGCGCCTACACGGCGCTTCGCGGCCGCCATCCGTCCCGACAACGCACCTAAACCCTTGAGGTGCGATTTGAGACGCCTGCCGGGAAGCAGGCGCAAGTGAACTTTGCTCGGTTCGAGACCGTCTTCACCGACGAGCCCGGTGCGACACGGATCATTTGGCTGTTCTCGATGGTGCTCGGCCATTCGCGCTTCATCTTCGCCCGCTTCGTCATGTATCAGGACATGCAGACGCGCTGCGCTGCCAAATACAGGCTTTTGCGGCCATCAGCGGTGTCCCGATCGAGATCCTTTACGACCGCATGAAGACGGCCGTGACGAGCGAGGACGGCGATGGTCACAGCGTCTATAACGGTCACTCCTGGCGCTCGCACAACATTACGGCTTCCATCCGAGGGCCTGCCGGCCGTACCGCGCCAAGACCAAGGGCAAGGTCGAGCCGTTCAGCTACATCCGGCAGGACTTCTTCCTCGCGCGCAGCTTCCGCAACCTCGACGATCTCAAGACCCATCGATGACTGGCTCGCGACGGTCGCGAACGTGCGCGCCACGGCACCACGGAGAAAGTCGTCGCTGAGGCGTTTGCCGCCGAGAGGCCCGAGCTGCAGGCGTTGCCAGCAGGACCGTTCGGCGCGCTGCTCAAACTCGAGCGCCGTGTCAGCCACGACGCTCGTGTCGATCGGCGGCAACTATTGCAGCGTCCCGGACCGTACGCGGCGCATTGTCGAGGTGCAGCAATTGCCCGATCTAATCCGCATTCTCGGTCAAGGCGAAATCGTCGCCGTCCATCCCGTTCTGGAAGGCCGCCAGCGAACTCGCGTCGCACCCGAACATCGCCAGTCGGTCAATCAGTCCAGGTTGCGACCTGGCGTGTCCGAAGCGCTCGTCGGTCGGGCCGGCGATCACCTCCCACGAGGGTCGCTGGAGGTTTACCAAGCTGTCGGCAAACGGCTAGCCCAATCGGGAGGCCGGCCATGACCATCCACACGCAGCCGGCAGCGATCGACAGCGTCAAGAAACGCCTGATCGCACTCAAGATGCGTAAGCGGCAAGCCGAGGCCGTCACACGGCGTGGTTCCATGGCATAAGCGCGTCGATTTCGCTGCTCGGCCAGCCGTTGGCGATACTCTGAAGTGTTAGGGCGAGCCAGGCGAACGGATCGACGTTGTTCATTTTTGCTGTCTGCAGCAGTGTTGCGATGGTCGCCCAGGTTTGTCCGCCGCCGTCGCTACCCGCAAAGAGGCTATTCTTTCTCGTAATTGTTTGTGGCCTGATGGCGCGTTCGACGATGTTGGAGTCGAGCTCGATGCGACCATCGATCAGGAAGCGTTCGAAGATGGCACGGCGCGAGACGGCGTAGCGGATCGCCTCGGCCAGTTTTGATTTGCCGGAGATCCGCCGCAAGGTCTGCTGCCAGAGGTCGAAAAGATCTGCGACGATCGCCGCGGAGGCTTGCTGGCGCGCGGCAACGCGTGCGTCGGGGCTTTGACCGCGCACGCTCTTCTCGACCTGCCAGAGCTTTGCCATCCGCTCGACCGTCGTCGTTGCCACTCTCGAGCTCCCTGCAACATGCAGCTCGTAGAACTTGCGTCTGCTGTGTGACCAGCAGCCAGCCAATGTGATGCCATCATTGCCGCGATCGGGTCGCGCCAACTTGTTATAGGCGGCGTAGCCATCCACCTGCAGGATACCGCGATAGCCACTGAGATGCCGGACAGCACATTCGCCGGAGCGGCTGTCTTCGAAGCGATAAGCCACCATCGGAGGACCGCTGCGGCCAAAGGTTCGGTCATCGCGGGCATAGGCCCATAAGTAGGCCGTCTTCGTCGATCCGGAGCCGGGAGCGAGCGTCGGCAGGGTGGTTTCGTCGGCCGTTCAGCCTTCTTGACCTCGCTGAAGATGTAGTCGGCCACGATCTCGAGCTCGAAGCCGAGCTTGCCCATCCATTGCGCCATCAACTGGCGGTCGAGTTCGACGTTGTCGCGGGCGTAGATGGCCTCCTGCCGGTAGAGCGGCTGGCCATCGGCGTATTTGGCGACGGCGATCTGGGCCAGAAGCGCTTCCGTCGGAATGCCTCCTTCAATGATATGGGCCGGGGCCGGCGCCTGGATTACGCCGTCCGCGTTCTGGAAGGCATACTTGGGACGGCGCGTGACGATCACACGGAACTTCGCCGGCACCACATCCAGACGCTCCGACACGTCCTCGCCGATCAGCACCTTCTGCTTACCGGCATGCTCAGCCAGCTCTTCCGGCTCAATGACAGTTTCGATCCGTTCCAGATGGGGCGCAAAGCCCTTGCGCCGACGAGGTGCACGCTTGCCGTCCGCTTGCTCACGGCCCTTGCTGACCTGGGCCTTGATCGCAGCGATGCCGGTCTCGATTTCCTCGAAGACGAAGGCCTGCTGTTCATCATCGCCGTCCGCGGAGCCGGGCTTTTCCGATCGTCGGCCGAACCGGGCGCGGTCGAAGGCCTTCAGGATCTGCGTCAGCCGCTCGATGCGCGCATCGGCATCGGCGTTGCGCGCCTTGAGATCGGTGACCTCGCTCTCCAGAGCATCGGCGCGGGCCGCCTTCTCGGCCATGGCAAGCACCATGGCCTTCAGCGTCTCTACGTCATTCGGGAGGCTAAGATCGGGCGGCGTCATTGACCCGACCAGAGCACATTTTGCTCCGCTTCTCTCGCCCTTTCAGGCCGCTGATTCACTTCGCCGCAGTGCTTTTACCCAACAATCTCCGGCGGCTTGACCGCCACGGTCCGGACCCGCTTCCAGTCCATCCCATCCACCAGTGCCATCAACTGCGTAGGATTCATCTGCACCCGATGATGCCCGATCCGCGGCCAGCAGAACTTCGCCTTTTCAAGACGTTTTAAATAGAGGCACACGCCGGAGCCATCCCACCATACGATCTTTATTCTGTCGGCTCTTTTCGCCCGAAAGACATAAAGCGCCCCGTCGAACGGATCTGAGCCGGCATCGCGCACAACGGTTCAAGCGGTCCCGCTCTGCGGGTCCATTTCACAGACATAGAAGCTCACATCGGCTCACAAACTCAGCAGCCGATAGCCGATCGCTCACCCACTCCGTCAGACGGGGTCTCTTTGCCGCTTACCAAGATGCCACGTGCGCTAGAAATACTGGACACGCCGCTCCGGCGAGTTGAACAGGCTGAGGTCACCTGGATTGAGGCGCTCGATCAGCTGCTTATCGAGGAACTGACGCTGCGCGACAATCGCCGTGTCAGCACCGCGCTGAGAATGTCTCGCCTGACCACCGTCAAAACGCTTGCCGGCTTCGACTTCGCATTCCGGCCCTCGCTCGATCGCAATCGCATCCTGACGCTTGCCGAATTGAAGTTCATCGACCGCGCCGAGGTGGTCCATCTGCTTGGGCCACCCGGCACCGGCAACAGCCATCTCGCGACGGCACTCGCGGTCGAGGCCGTGAAGGCGGGAAAGAGCGTCGCGTTCGCCACGCTCAGCGATATCGTCACCATCCTCGCAAAAAGCCGAACGCGAAGGCACTTTGCGCGAGCGCCTGCGGTTCGTCGCCCGCGGCTCCCTCCTTGTCGTCGACGAGATCGGTCGTGCCCGGCAACGGCAATCTGTTCTTCCAGTTGGTCAACGCCCGCTATGTAAAGGGTGTGATGATCCTCACTTCGAACCGCGGCTTTGCCGAATGGGGCGAGGTCTTGTAGATGCCGTCGTCGCCACAGCATTGCTTGATCGCCTGCTGCACACGCCGTTGTTATCCAAATCGAGATCGAGCTATCGGCTCCGCCAGCACACGCCGCCCTCGTACCGGGGCTCGCGCCCGCTCACAAACCTGCCGCAGCCAAAGCGCCGCGGCCGTCCGCCTGGTAGGATCATCGACGATCCCGATAGCGGCTGATCCCCGAACCACAATCGCCGTCGCCTAGGGAAACTTGGAAGCCCATTCTCACGGAAAGTTTGCTGCCCGTTCACAAGGGCTGTTACACAGCACTCGTCTAACCCGACAAGGCGGCCCTAACCGGAGGGAGACGTTGGTGGTGACGATCGAAGTCTTGACGCCGAACTCATAAGGCGCCGCGGCCCGGCGCATGGAAGGAATAGAGCTTGTATCCGCGCTGGCGCTGCTCCCGGGAACGTATCTGCGCGGCGCGCGAAAGCGGCTGCTCGAAAGCAGCCTCGAGCTCGCCATGTTTGGCGTGGGCATAGCGTCCGACCATCGCCGCCCGCCTGGCGATGCGAAGATACGATTGCCGCAGCCGCACGTCGTGCGCGCGGGCCAGCCGATTGAGGCCCCTGACCGCCGTATCTTCGATATCTTCTCTCCAACAGAATGCAGAAACTACTTCCCCGCCGCAGGATATGAACCCACGTGAAAGTCCGCCTCGCTAGACAACTGTGGAAAATTCATCAGACGAATTTTGGAACTGCATCCGATACTGACATCGTGCTTTTTCGATAGGCATCGCACACCTCACCCGCAGTCGCAAACCACGCTTCCTTACTCGCCCGCATATGAGCCACGAAATGTTCAAAGTACCGGATGCGAAAGGGCTGCCCCAGTATCCACGGGTGGACGTTCATTATCATCAGGCGCCCATTGTTTGCGCCGTCCTCACATAAACGGTCGAACTGCTCCATCACAACACGTGCAAAGCGCGGTATCGGAACAACTCCATGAAGGTGAACAAACAAATCATCGACATCAAACATGAAGGGCAGATTCACGATACTCCCGCCTGACACGTGCATCAGATGAGGTTGCTCATCGGTAGGCCAGTCGCAGACGTATTGAATCCCGAGTTCGGCAAGCAATCGCACTGTCCTAGACGACTCTCCGCATTCCGAGCCTTTCCACCCCCGAACGTTCTGGCCGACAGTCTCCGCAAGGCCTTGGATAGTGGACTGAATGTACGCCCGCTCTACCTCCTCGGACATGGTCTCGTTGATGAATATTTCACTGGAGAGGCCATGCCCGACGAATTCCGACTGATCAGCCAAGCATTGGTCCACGAGCGGTCTGCACCGCTTGGCCACGTCTAAGTCCATTGCAATCGTCGGTCGGATACCGTTCCTACGAAGGACGTCCAGCACCCTAAACCCTCCGACACGATTCCCATATTCATACAAGGAAGTTCGGTGGACGTCAGGAACCTGAGGATAGGGCGAGGCTGTGGCCGCGACACTCGGAGGGACAATTACATTCGGACGCGGGTACCAATTGAAATGCTCGAAGTGCAGCATGAAGCAGACCGCAATACGGTGCCCCCTGGGCCACTCAAGGCGAGGCCTACTTGAGATGGGCGACCAATCATAGTAGCCGTTGTCCATGCGGGCCGCGGGCGACAGCTTGTTCGAGTTGCTCATTCGGCGTCCTTCAGGATCGGTTCGAGTTCTTCTATGTGACGCGGCATTGTGGTCTTGGCGTACCAGTCTGCAATTTCACCAGCCGTCGCGCACCACACGTGATCATGGCGAAGCACATAATCGAGGATCTGGTCGAGATATTTCACTCGGTGCGGTTGGCCGACGATGAACGGGTGCAGGGGGAGACACATCACTCGCCCGCTCTCGGCTCCCTCCTGAAAAAGGACATCGAATTGGTCCTTGCAGGTCTGTACCCAATATTCAGGCTCAACAACACGCGTCCCCGGCCAGAAGTTGAACGCATCGTTTATCGTTCGCGAGTAAGGAACACCCACGAGGGGACCGGCAGGCGTAAAAAGCGGGAACGGCTGATCGTCGACGAACCAGTCCGTGGTGTAAAGCAGCCCCGCCTCCTTCATCAGCCAAGGGGTGTTTGGCGTAGCGGTAAGCGCAGGACCAAGCATTCCTTTCATTCGCGTCCCAGTTCTTTCGTGGGTTTGTCGGATCAGGTCGCGATAGAAGTGTCGCTCGTGCTCAATATCCATCCCAAAGAGATATCGAGTATTAAACAGGCCGTGTCCCATGAATTCCCAGTTGCGTTCGATCATCGCCTCGCAGAGCCGTGGAAATTGCTCCAGTACAGCGACATTCACCGACACCGTTGCTTTGAGGTTGTATCGGTCGTATACTTCTAGCATTCGCCAGAATCCGACGCGATTCCCGTAATCATATAACGAATATTCCATCACGTCCGGCGCCGGTGTGCGGGACCAAGATTTAATATAGGGATTCTGGGCAACAGGCTTAAATTCGTAGTGCTCTACGTTTGGAACGGTCCAGAAAGCAACATGTGCGCCACCAGGCCAAATCACCGGCGACCGGCGAGTGATCGCACTGTAGCGCAAGTAATCGCTATCCGAGAGGCGGCCCGAGAAAGTCATTGGATGGGAACTCCATTTAGAACACACTCACGTGCGACTGGTGTCTGCGGCCCAATCATGCTTCAAGTGTGGTCAGTTTGCACAATATTAGGAACCTTTGACATGCTCGCGCTCGCGTAGCGTTTGAGCAATGACGGCCGTCGATTGCGGTGCGCGCCTCTTGATCCAGGTCAACCAGCGCTCCCGAACGCAGGTATCGGCGCATCCTTCGAGGGTTGGAAAGGTGAACTTGCTGTCCTTCGGCGTCCTTTGACGTGGAGCGCGCAGCAAATCGAGCAAGCCGGGTGTCCTTAAGCGAAACATCTTTGAATAAGCCCAAGCTGTTTGCCGGTTTTCCAGTATCCGTAGCTCCAGTTCTTTGACGTCGCGCCAGTGACAATTAGATCGAGACCGCCGACGTCACGGGATTTGCCTGGCCGAATGTCGCGTTCGATGTCGAGCGGTTTGAGCTTGCCGGCCATACGCTCCTTCCTCGCGAAAAACTCCATTGTCCGAACGTCGTCCCAAGAAGGACTAGCGCCAGGGCAGAGCCCACAGTTCCTTGCTGCAGATCTTCTCGGCAAGATCGTGACTGATCACGTCGAGCAGCCGCTCCCCCTTCTCGCGCGAGGCCGCGCTTGGATAACCGTAGACACCGTTGGAGGATTCGCTCGCGAGGCTGCGCCACAAATAGATGCCCTTGCCTACAAGTTCGGCGACCGATGGCGTGTGATTGCCCTCGGCGGTGCGGATGCGGTCCTCTGCCACGAGTTCAGGCCGCAACGCCATACACATCGACGTCTCAGCCTCGCAGGCATGCCAAAGATTGCTCTGCCGCTCGAGCA
>NZ_JADPKQ010000028.1:0-16267 GCF_023074015.1 Bradyrhizobium sp. 142 | reverse complement strand
GGGCAGCAGTGGGCGGGATTTCTCGTAATGTTCCTGCTGGCGTCGACCTGCGTCATCGCGTCGGAATCACGAGGCGCCGGCGCCGTTGCCTTGGCCGCGGGTGGACTGCTTGTTACCTCGCTGTGGTCGACCCGCTGCATGAGACTTTACGCGGTGCTGCCATTCGTCATGTGCATCCTGGCCGCCCTTTTGATCCTGTATTTCTATGTAACAGGATACGATTCCATCCATCTCGGCGACTCGACCATCGATCTGACCGAGCGGACCTTCATCTGGCAGTACGCCATCAGCCATTTCAATGATGCGCCGCTGCTGGGCTTCGGCATCAACGGGTTCTGGACGCTCCCGTCAGTCTACGACTATTTCGAGCAGAGCCATGGCTGGGTGCTCGACAACTATCACAGCGGCTACATCGCGATAGCGATTGAAACGGGATTATTTGGATACCTGCTGTTCACCACGAGCGTCTTTCTGTTCTCGAACAAGGTTCTCTATTTGATTGCCACACGGGCGATCAATCGTTTCCACGGCGCTCTCATCATCGGATTTGTCGTCCTCAGCTTTCAGACCAATTTCACGGAGACGATGTTCCTTCGTTCGACGATGTTCACGTCGGTGCTTCTCCTGGCATTCTTCTTCGCAGTGTGCAGGCCGGTGCCACAGGAAGACCTGCAGCAATCATGAACGGAAACAGGATGACCGCCACTCGTGCTCGTTGGCCGATATCGTTTGGTCTCGCTGTGGCAATATTCGTCGTCACGCTCTTCTCCCAATCCTACGCGGCTGGGCAGGGTCCCGCGCTCGGCCCGGGAAAATTGGGGCGCGGCATCAACATCCTTGGCTACGACGGTGTCTGGGAAGGGGGCCGGAACGCACCATTTCGTCTGGACAACCTCACTGCAATCAGAGAGGCCGGGTTCTCGCATGTTCGGATCAATTTCTTCGGCTTCAAGTTCATGGGGTCAGAGAATGTGCTGGATGAGATCGTCTTGAGGCGGCTGGATGCCGTTATCGAAGAAGTTCTTGCACAGAACCTCACACCTATCCTTGACGAGCACGATACCCATATTTGCCAGCGCGACGTGTCCGGATGCGCTGTGAAGCTCAAGGCGTTCTGGAGGCAAATCGCCGAGCGCTATGCCGGAAGATATCCGGCGCTTGCCTTCGAGGTCCTCAATGAGCCAGGCGGACAAATGACGTCCGCCAACTGGAATGCGCTTCTCAATGAATGTCTCGGGATCATCCGCCGCACCAACCCCGAGCGGACGGTCATTGCTGCCGTTCTCAATGTAGATGAAATGCCTGTCGAGGAGTTGGTTCTGCCGCCCGACGACAGAAACCTCATCGTTACGTTCCACTATTACGCGCCGATACGGTTCACGCATCAGGGCGCGCCGTGGTCCCGAACGTTTTCGCGGATCGGGCCGCTCGATTGGGGCACTGCGGATGACGAACGGAAGGCTACCGCCGATTTCGAGAAGATGCGTATTTGGTCCGAAACAGAAAAACGCCCCATTTATCTCGGCGAGTTCGGAGTGTACGAGCGGGCTCCATCCGACAGCCGGATGAGATATCTGTCGTTCGTGGCGCGAAGCGCGGACCGGTTTGGCTGGGCATGGGCCTACTGGCAATTCGACCATGATTTTGCGGCCTTCGATAGCGCGCGTCAAACCTGGAAGCCGGGCATCTTGCATGCCTTGATCCCGCCGGTGCATTGAACGGAAATTTTCCAGGTCGCGTCCATCCCTCCGGCAGAATAATCGACGCGACCGCTTCGCACACGGGGTGAAGTTCACGTGGTCCTGACCGTGATCTCGTTGCCGCGCCGCGAAGGCGCCGGTCAAGGAGGTGTTCTCTGGCGAGCACCGCGGCGTGCTGCTGGTGCGTCCAACTCTCCCGGAGGCCCCAGCCACCTCAGCACTCCCGAAGTGAGGTGTGCATATCAGAATTTTAGTTGCGCACCTCAAAAAGTGAAGGCAGGATTGCAGCCAAAGAATAGAAGCTGGTCGGGAGGATCTGATGAGACTGCTCGGGAAGCTGGGACTCGCCGCTGCTGCATGCCTGCTTTGGATCAGCGTCGCTGCAGCCGACACGACTGTGAAATGGCTGCACATCGAGCCCAACCCGGCCCAGGTGAAGATCTGGGAGGAAGTCGCGCGCGCCTACGAGGCGTCGCATCCGGGCGTCAAGGTCGAGATGCAGTTCCTCGAGAACGAGGCCTACAAGGCCAAGCTGCCGACCATCCTGCAATCCAGGGACCGGCCGAACATCATCTACAGCTGGGCCGGCGGCGTCTTGAAGACCCAGATCGAGGCCGGAGTCCTCGACGACATCACCGATCAGGTGAAGGGTTACAGCGACAGTCTCACTCCTGCGGCGCTCGCCGCGTTCACGCGCAATGGCCGCGTCTATGGCCTGCCCACCGCGCTCTCGCAGGTCGGCTTCCTCTGCAACAAGGAGCTGATGGCCAAGGCCAAGGTCGATCCTGCAGGGATCAAGACCTGGGACGATCTACTCGCCGCGGTGAAAACGCTGAAGGCAGCGGGCGTGACGCCGATCGTGGTCGGCGGCGCCGACAAATGGCCGCTGCACTTCTACTGGACGCATCTTGCGGTACGTATTGGCGGCAAGGCGGCGTTCGACGCAGCGCTGCGCGGCGACAATGGCGGCTTCGCCGGCGAGACCTTCCAAAAATCCGGCGAGCTGTTCAAGCAGCTCGTTGATCTCCAGCCGTTCCAAAACGGCTTCCTCGGTTTCAAAAACCCTCAGGCCGTCGGCTATTTCGGTGACGGCAAGGCGGCGATGACGCTTGCGATTAGCACAGTCTATCATTTGCAGCGCGCGCTCGCCGCCGACAAGGTTGGATTGAGCGAAGACAATATCTGCTGGTTCGATTTTCCGGTCGTTGCTGGCGGCAAGGGCGCGCCGACCGATACGCTCGGCGGCATCACCGGCTGGCTGATCACAAAGGATTCGCCAAAGGAGGCGGTCGATTTCCTGAAATACTTCATCTCCAAGGACGTGCAGACGCGGCTTGCCGCAAGCAACTTCATCATCCCCGTCGTGCAGGGCGCCGATGCCGGCCTCAACAACGCCTTCATGAAGCTGATCGCGGCCAATCTGGCGAAATCAAATTACCACCAGAACTTCTACGACCAGAGCCTCGGTCCCTCCGTCGGTCGCGTCGTCAACGATGTCACCGCGGAGATCGCCGGCGGCAGTATGAGCCCGCAGGACGCCGCCAAAGCGATCCAAGCGGCGTGGAAGCAGGGTAACTGACAGTGTCACGGCGGATTGCGGGCTCGCCGGCGATGGGCGTTGCATCGCTCTCGCCGCTCGCAGTTCGCGGGCCGCGCTGGGACGGCCGCTTCACGGTCCTGATCCTGTTCCTGCCACCCGCATTGGTGCTGTTCACGCTGTTCGTGGTGCTGCCGGTCGGTGAGGCCGCCTGGTACTCGGCCTTCAACTGGAACGGGTTCGGCAGGCCGACGAACTGGATTGGCTTCGACAATTACCTCTTCGTGCTGGAGACGCGCGCCTTCTGGCTCGCGCTGCGCAACAACGGACTGATCATCGCTGTCTCGCTTGCGATCCAGCTGCCGCTTGCGCTCACCCTGGCTTTGATGCTGGCGGAGCGTTTCCGCGGCGCGGTGGCGCTGCGCATGCTGTTTTTCATGCCCTATATACTGGCCGAGATCGCGACCGGGCTGATCTTCAGCTTCGTCTATGACGGGGACTACGGCTTGGTTGCCTCGGTCTGGCGCGCCTTCGGCGCCGAGCCACCGCACCTGCTCGCCTCGACCAACACGTCGATGCTGGCCGTGCTGATCGTGGTCGTCTGGAAGTACTTTGGCTTCCACATGATGCTGTTCATTGCGGCACTCCAAAGTTTCGACAAGACCCTGATCGAGGCCGCGCGCATCGATGGCGCGACGCGATCGCAAACCCTGCGCCACGTCGTCATCCCCTTGCTCTATCCGACGATCCGGCTCTCCGCGTTCTTCGCCATCGTCGGCTCGCTGCAGCTATTCGACCTCGTCATGCCGCTGACGCGCGGCGGACCTGCGGACTCCTCGAACACGATGGTGAGCTTCCTCTACAATAACGGCATCTCCCGCATGCGGGTCGGCTACGGCAGCGCCATCGGTGTCATCCTGTTCGTGATCTGCGTGACCTTTGCCATTACCTACAAGCGATGGTTCATGCGCGATGAGTAATGTGGAGACCACTCCTGCGCCGTTCGATTCCGCGGTGCTGTTCAAGGCGGCGTTCCTCGCCGTCGTTGCTATCTTCGTGCTGGTGCCGCTGCTCGCGACCTTGCTCGGCGGCTTCAAATCGCTCGGCGAACTGCGCGTCAATCCATTCGGCCTGCCCCGACACTGGGAGTGGCAGAATTATGCCGACATCCTGTTCTCCGCGCGCTACTGGCAACTCTTGCGCAACTCGCTGGTCATTTCGACGATCACGGTGACGCTGACCCTGGTCGTCGCCTCGATGGCGGCGTTCACCTTCGCCCATATCAAGTTCTACGGCAGCTCGATGCTGCTGAGCTATCTGACGCTCGGCCTGCTGTTTCCGGCGGCGACGGCGGTGCTGCCGCTCTTCATCAAGGTGCGCGACCTCGGGCTGCTCGATTCCTATTTTGGCGTTGCACTGCCGCAGGTGGCCTTCAGCCTCGCCATGAGCGTGCTGCTGCTGCGGCGCTTCTTCAAGGACATTCCGTACGAACTGCTCGAGGCCGCGCTGGTCGACGGCTGCAGCTACATCAAATTCTTCCGCTACGTGACGCTGCCGTTGTCCCGCCCGATCCTGGCGACCGTGGGGACTATCACCTTCGTCAACAGCTGGAATGCCTATCTGCTGCCGCTGGTGATGCTCAATACCGACGCGCTCTACCCCTGGCCGCTCGGCATCATGGTTTATCAAGGCGAGTATTCGTCCGAGTGGCATCTGATCCTGGCTTTCATCACGCTCACCATCCTGCCGACGATTATCCTCTTCCTTCTGGCGCAGAAGCACATCGTCGCCGGTCTCACCGCAGGCGCGGTCAAGGGATGAGCGGTACCTCACGGAGATCGCAATGCGAAAAGTAGGCGTCGGAATCATCGGCTGCGGCAATATCAGCACCGCCTATCTGAAGGCGGCCCAGCGCTTCCCGGTCATGGAGATCAAGGCGCTCGCCGACATGCGCAGCGATGTCGCAGAGAGGCAGGGCGCCACCTTCGGGCTGCCGGCGATGCGGGTTGATCAATTGCTCAAACGCGATGACGTCGAGATCGTCATCAACCTCACGGTGCCGCTCGCCCACACCGACGTCAGCCTCGCGGTTCTGAACGCCGGCAAGCATGTTCATTCCGAGAAGCCGCTCGGCATCAACGTCGCGGAGGCCCGCAAGGTGATGGATCTCGCCGCGCAGAAGAGCCTGCGCGTCGGTTGCGCGCCCGACACGTTCCTTGGCGGCGGGCACCAGACCGCGCGCAAGCTGATTGACGACGGCGCGATCGGCACGCCTGTTGCGGGCAGCGCTTTCTTCGGCTGTCCCGGTCATGAGCGCTGGCATCCGGCGCCGGGATTCTATTACTTGCGCGGCGGAGGGCCAATGCTTGACATGGGCCCGTACTACATCACGGATCTCGTGCAACTGCTCGGCTCGGTCGCGAGCGTGATGGGCTCGACCGCGCGTCCGAAGTCGGAGCGCCTGGTCACCAGCCAGCCGATGAACGGCACGCTGATCCCGGTCGAGGTTGTGACCCATGTCGCGGGAATGCTCGAGTTCGAGAGCGGGGCCGTCGTCTCGATCGCGATGAGCTTTGATGTACCGAAGCACCGGCACGCGCCAATCGAGATCTATGGCGACAAGGGCAGCATGCTAGTGCCGGACCCGAACCGGTTCGGCGGCGAGGTGCAGATGGCAAAGACTGGCGGCGAATGGGAGACGGTGCCGCTGACGCACGGCCACGTTGAGGGCGAGTTCCGCTCGATCGGCGTCGCCGATATGGCAGGCGCGATCCTGAACAATCGGCCGCATCGTGCCAGCGGCGCGCTCGCGTTCCATGTGCTGGAGGTGATGGAGGCGTTCCAGACCTCCGCCGACGAAGGGCGGCGGGTCAAGATCGAGAGCCGCGTCGAGCGGCCGGCGATGCTGCCGGCCGGATGCGAAACCGGACAGATCGATTGAGGACAGACACATGCGTAAAGCAATGATTGTATGGGGCGGTTGGCCGGGCCACGATCCGGATCTCTGCGCCTCGATGATCCGCGGCTGGTTGAAGGCGGAAGGCTTCGAGGTGCGGATCGAGACCACGACGGCGGCGTTCGCCGATCCCGCTATCCACGATCTGTCGCTGATCATCCCGATCTACACCATGTCGAAGATCGAGAAGGCGGAGGCGCTAAATCTCTGCGCCGCGGTGCAAAGCGGCGTCGGGCTCGCCGGCCATCATGGTGGCATGGGCGATGCGTTCCGCGATTCCGTCGACTATCAGTTCCTGTGCGGCGGGCAGTGGGTCGCGCATCCCGGCAACATCATCGACTACAAGGTCGATGTGACGAAGCCGGATGATCCAATCATGAAAGGCCTGCAGAGTTTCGAGCATCGTTCCGAGCAATACTACATGCATGTCGACCCCGCCAACGAGGTGTTGGCGACGACGACCTTCACCGGCGAGCACGCATCTTGGATCGAGGGCGTGGTGATGCCGGTGGTCTGGAAGAAGCGATACGGCGCGGGCAGGGTGTTTTATTCCTCGCTCGGCCATCGCGCCTACGAGCTCGACGTACCGGAGATCCGTACGTTGATGACCCGCGGCATGCTGTGGGCGGCGCGCGAATGACAGCGACGCAGCCGGCGGTCCGCGCCACACTCGAGGACGTCGCGCGCGCGGCGGGCGTTTCGCTTGCGACCGTCGATCGCGTCGTCAACCGGCGCGAGGGCGTCCGGGCCAAGACCGTCGCGCGTGTCGAGGCTGCGGTGGCAAAACTCGGCTATCGCGCCGACATTGCTGCCGCGCGGCTTGCGCGCGGGCAGACCTTCCGCTTCGCCTTCGTGCTGCCTGCCGGCAGCAACAGCTTCATGACCAACCTGACCGAGCAGGTCCAGCGCACCGCGGACTGGCTTGCCGGCCAGCGCGGCTTCATAGATATCCTCCGTGTCGACGTGTTCGATCCGGACGTGCTCGCCGGCGCGCTGGAAAACCTGTCGCCGGCCTATCAGGGCGTCGCCGTCATCGCACTCGACCATCCCAGGGTGCGCGCCGCGATCGACGAGCTCGCCGCGCGCGGGGTCGCCGTGGTGACCCTGGTGTCAGACGCGCCGAGCTCGCGCCGCCTGCATTATGTCGGTATCGACAATCCAGCCGCGGGGCGAACTGCGGCAACGCTGATGGGACGTTTCCTTGCTGGCCGCGACGGGACAGTCGCCGTCATCGCGGGGTTGCTGGCGCTGCGCGATCACACCGAGCGGCAGTTCGGCTTCAACCAGATCCTGTCCAGCGAGTACCCGAACCTGCTCGCGCTGCCGGTGATGGAGGGCCGTGACGACAGCAAGCGCACGCGGGAGTTAACTGCCGCGCTGCTGGCGCGCCACACCGATCTCCGCGGCATTTACTGCTGCGGCGCTGGAAACCGCGGCATCGCCGATGCGCTGGAGGCTTCGGGTCGCGGCCGCGAGGTGGTCTGGATCGCCCATGAGCTGACCCAGTACACACGGCGCTTCCTGGTCCGCGGCACCCTCGATGCGATCATCAACCAGGATCCGGGCCACGAAGCACGGTCTGCGGCGCGCGTTCTGATCGCGCATTGTTCGGGCGAGCCAATCAGCCCCGACCAGGAGCGCATCCGGATCGACATTTTCCTGCGAGACAATCTGCCGTAACGTCGAGATCGTAGGCGATGCGCACCTTGCTCGGGTAGCAGATGGCTAGACCCAGCCGCCATCGACGACGTAGTTCTGGTTGGTGCAGGCGCCGCTGCCGTCGGCGACGAAGAAGAGGACGAGCTTGCGCTTGAGGCATTGGCGCGCTGCATGATTTCGGCCTCACCTTCGGGCGTCAGCCATAGATCCGATCCGCTCGTCCCGGTGCTCCGGCGTAACGTCATCGATCGCATGACGGTCGTCGCGGGCCGCGTTATTGACCAGGATGGTAATCGGCCCGAACGCCTCTCGGACACCAGCGAACACGACCGGTCCACTACCTGCGTGCGTCGGATTTGTTTGGACTTGTCGGACATCTACTCGGCAACTCAGGACATTAGCGGCCGGTGGGATCCTCGCCTTGGCCGGGCCGAATAGAATTTTTCTGAAGCCCTCCAGCGGATCTGCTTGATCCGCTGTTCCCAGCGCCCGAGGTGCCGACGCCGCTGCCGGCGCTCCCGGCCCCGGCTGCTCCCGTGGTACCTCCCGTTCCCCCAGCCGCACCGCCCGTTCCAGTTACTGCTCCACTCCCTGCTGCTGCTCCTGTTCCGACTCCACCAGCTCCGCCGCCCGTGCCTTGAGCGTGAGCGCCACTTACGGAGGCAGCGGCGAGCAAGGCACACGTCAACACCGATAAAATCGTGTTTCGCATTCACAACTCCAGTTGCTTGGCTGAGGGGCCAACCGGGGTAGCGAGTGAACATTCCTATTCTGCAGAGCAGGAGAGTTTGCAGCTAGCGCAGTTCTCCTACCCGGTGCCGAAGCAAGCTGGAGTTCGCAACTGTACCGCGCAGCCATACGAACCAGGCGGCGGCCAAGCTGTTGCCTTCCGGCAATGAGCCTGCGGTTATTTAATTAATTTCCAAAAATTCGAATCTGTGTCCGCGCGCCGTGGAATTCGGCAACGATGCCGAACATCCGGAAGAAGCTCCGCTCGGTCGGCGCTGCGTGGTCGGGTGAGCGCAGCTTGAAGCGCTCTGTTACCCGCGCCGGCGGCACAGCGGGCCGCCCGCCTTCAGGAGCGCGCGATTGGCCATGAGCGACAGTGGGTGAGCTCCGCATAGATGCCGGAATGTCGGCCCACAAATCACGATAGTGAACCAAGTTCGCGACTCATCGCAAAATGGCTTTCGGTCCGGCTGTTCTAGTCGCCGCACACAGGTTGGGCCTGCAACGAGCCCCAGACCGTCCCCTCGGTCGGCTCCGGCCGAATCTTCTCTGAGCGCTTAAAAAGAATAATTAGTTCAATAGCTTAGACGTATGCTCTTGCCTCAAGAGATCGTGATATTTGTGCAACAATTCTTGAAAAACGGCCGTTCCCCGCCCAAACCGAGGCAATCGATCATTGATTGATCAGGTCCGATCGTTTCTTATCCCGGTGCGACGGAGGGGGGCATCCCGAGGTCGTCCCGTCTAAGTCTTTCGCTTAAGTAGACTTGGACTACGAGGATGCGTTGATTTTCAACGAGTTTTCGCGGGTAGCTCAATCGGCTTTGTACGATGATTTGTACGAGGCCTCAACTTGGAGGTTAACATGAAGTTCAAGGGCCTTTTGCTCGGTTCTGCGGCAGCGCTGCTCGCCGTTGGCGGAGCACAAGCGGCTGATCTTCCCGTAAAGGCCAAAGCGGTCGAATACGTGAGAATCTGTTCGCTTTACGGTGCGGGGTTCTACTATATCCCGGGCACCGATACCTGCATCAAGCTGGGCGGTTATCTGCGCGCTGACGCGATTCTTGGCGGCGCAGGCGACTATAGCTTCCAGCAGAGCAGCACCAGCGCGAACAGCGGGTCGAACAACCGTCTGACCAACTACTATTTCGGCCGCGCTCGTTTCGACTTCAACGTCGATACCCGCACTGCGACCGAGTATGGTGTGGTTCGCACCTACGCCGATCTGATCTTCAGCTGGGATACAACCAACGTCACCGGCAGCAACCCGTCGGCGTTCTCAACCGGTTCGGCCTCGCTCGGCCTCTACCACGCGTTCATCCAGTTCGCTGGCTTCACGTTCGGCCGCACGGTCTCGATCTTCGACACCCCGTGGCAGAGCTATCCGGCTGGCGGTCCTGATACGCTTCCGGGCGGCAGCAACCACGTGACCGGCGTCAACCAGGTTGCCTATACGGCCGATTTCGGCCAGGGCATCACCGGTTCGCTCGCGGTGCAGGACGAGACGACGTCGGCAGGTGGCCAGTCGAACCTCTGGAACACGGCATTTGCCACGACGGCTGCTGCTGGGACTGCGTTCGTAACCGGCACCTACGGTAACAACGATTGGGGTGGCACGCGTTCTCCTGATATCGTCGGTCAGGTCCGTGTCGATCAGGCCTGGGGTCTGGCGCAGATCTCGGCTGTCGCACATGAGCTCCATGCCGCTTACTACGGTGCGACCGAACCCACAGGCCATCCTACCGACAAATGGGGCTGGGCGGTTCAAGGTGCGTTGTCCATCAAGAACATCCCGACTGGAGCTGGCGACAGCATCAACTTGCAGGCTGTCTACACGGACGGCGCGACTCGCTATAACTTCCAGAGCTTGTTCCCGCAGAGCTTCTTCATGTTCGGCGGTAGCAGCATCGCCTACCAGAGCACCGGTTTCGCCGGTCTTGCTGACGGTGTCTTCGGCGTTGGTACTGGCATCGATACCGTCAAGACCTGGGGCTTCCGGGGTGGTTATTCCCACAACTGGAATCCAAATTGGGTGTCCGGCATCTACGGTGCGTATGCTCAGTTGAAGTACGGCGATACGGGCAAGGCCCTGATTTGCGGCAACTTTGTCGCCGTTTTTGGCGCCGCCACTGCGACTTGTAACCCGGACTTCAACTTCGCGGTCATCGGTGTCAACACTGCGTGGACCCCGGTCAAGAACCTGACCTTCACGGCAGACTTGAGCTATTCGCATCTGGACCAGAAGTATTCGGGCACGATCGCGAGCCCGGGCATTGCTGCTGCGGCCAAGCCGGTAGCTGTCTATGAGCTGAAGGACCAGAACTCGCTCCAAATGCTCCTCCGCGCTCAGCGGACCTTCTAAAAACCAGTCCTGAGCCGACACCAAAAGACCCCCAGCGAAATCGCTGGGGGTCTACTTTTTTGCGGATCACCTTGAACCCCCTTGTCGCGCGAAGTTTGTGGCTCTGTTAGGATCCGCCAATCCTCGGAGTCACATGATGCGCGCGCTTCCTTTTCTCGTCATAGCCTGCATTACAATGTCTGCGCTCGCTCCAGCCGCGGCTCAACAGTTCAGTGGCAATTATCCGATTTGCCTCCAGAGGTGGGAGTGGGGCGGTAGCACCACAATCTGGTGCCAGTATAGTTCGTGGGAAGAGTGTAAAGCGACTGCTGCGGGCCTTCCCGCCATGTGCTTGGTGAACCCCTATGCGCCAGGGCCGTCTCGTCCAGACCGCGCTCCGCGTCCGCGCTAGGTCCACATTGCGGGCGACTGCAGTTGCCGCGGGGAATGCATCCTTCTCGAGACGTGATGGGACATCACCCTGCTTCCAGTACGATTTATACCCAGTCGGGCCCGGACCGTCGAACAAACGCCGGTCCCGACTCGCCATCAACTATCGAGTTCTTCCGATCAGTCTTGCTTCCACCGCGCCGAATCAGCCTCGATTCCAGAGTGGCTTCTCACATTCACCTCGGTCCTGAATGGGCCCCGAGTGGGGCTGACGTTTACTCCAAAGGAAGAGTTCTACATCTCGACCCACACTGGACGGGCTCCCGCGGCGAGCTGGGCCGACATTGGCCAGTCCTAGGATTGTGGTGTTACTGGGGGAGGGATCGAAAAGCCAATCGAGGTGGCCGGCATCGATATTGTCGCGCGCGAAATCTCGGCGCCCGCGCGGTAGTTTCGTGCCTTGAAGCGTGAGCGGCGCGGCCGTTGTCCTCCCCAGCAAAGGCGACTAGAGTTTTTGCGCCAGTTCACAAAAACAGACCCGTCATCGGGGTCCAGAAACCCAATCACATGTCGCAGCAAAGCCGCAACAAGGGAGCTTCGGCCCCCTCCTCACTCCATCCGTCGGCTATTCTGGACCAGGCAATTGCGGCGCACCGTTCGGGCAATCTGTCGGATGCGGAACGTGCCTACACGACCATCCTGAAGGGAAGCAGAACGCATCCCGTCGCGCTCCATATGCTGGGGCTGTTGCACGCCCAGCGCGGCAAGTTCGCGGACGCCGAGCCATTGCTCAAGAAGGCTACCCGCGCAGACCCCGGCAATCCTCACGTTCTTTTCAACTATGCCAACGTGCTGCGTGCATTGGACAAGACAGACGATGCGCTCGCTTGGCTTGCGAAAGTGATTGCCCTGTCGCCGAACTTCGCCGATGCGCATCTCAATCGCGGAGCGATCCTGCTTGCACGGAAGGAGCCTCACGGTGCGATCGCGGAGTTTGATCGCGCCATTGCGATCGCGCCATCGAGCGCAGCGTTCGCAAACCGAGGCAGTGCGTTCCAGCAACTCGGTCAGCTCGACGAAGCGCATGACAGCTACCAAAGTGCCGTCGACCTTGCACCGTCGAATCCGCACAACCATTTCCTCTTGTCTGAGGTCCTTACCCAGATGGGCCGACACGACGAAGCGATCGGAGCGCTCGAAAGAACGGTCGCGCTGGACAAGGCCTTCCCGTTTGCGTTGAGCAAGCTGGTTGGTTACAGGCGGCAGCGTGCCGACTGGCGCAGTTTCGAACGTGAACAGGCCGCCCTGGACGAGGCCGTCGAATCCGGCGTGGCGATCGACCCGCTCACCTTCTTTCATGCCTCGTCGTCTCCCGCACACCAATTGACCTGTGCGAAGACATTTGTCGCCAAGGTCGCTTCGGAACGAGGTGCCGCGATCCCCAGAACGCCGTTGCCGGTCTCCCGGCTGCGGGTCGCGTACATCTCTGCCGATTTTCGTAATCACGCCACCGCGAATTTGATGGCCGGAGTTTTCGAGGAGCACGACCGCGAGCGCTTCGACATCAGCGCCATCTCCTACGGACCGGATGACCGCAGCGAGATGCGCAACCGCCTGAAGGCAGCATTCGAACGCTTGGAAGACGTCAGCCATCTTCCCGACCAGGACGTGGTCAAGCTGATACGCCAGCTCGACATTGAGATTCTCGTCGATCTGGGAGGCTTCACCACCGGTGCGCGGCCGAAAATCCTTGCGCGCCGGCCGGCTCCCATCCAGGTCAACTATCTCGGCTTCCCCGGCACGATGGGCGCCTCATATATCGACTACATCATGGCCGACCGGATCGTCATTCCCGAAGCAGAGCAACAGCATTACGCCGAGAAGGTAATCTATCTTCCCGGCAGCTATCAGGCGACTGATGCCAGGCGACCGCTCCTGCCAAATGCGCCGGCCCGGAACAAGGTCGGACTGGCGGATGATGCGTTTGTCTACTGCGCGTTCAACCGAACGTCCAAGATCACGCCCCTGCTGTTCGATGTCTGGATGAGGCTGCTTACCAAGACGGCCGGCAGCGTCCTTTGGCTGCTTGATGGTGACCCGATCGCCAGGGAGAACCTGAGGCGTGAAGCGGTCGCGCGCGGCATCGCCGCCGAGAGGATCGTGTTCGCGCCACCCGTCGCTGCCGACGAACACTTGGCGCGCCACCAGCTCGCCGATCTGTTCCTGGACACGTTGCCCTACAACGCCCATACCACGGCCAGCGACGCTCTTTGGGCTGGCTTGCCGGTCGTGACCTGCCTCGGCACCGCCTTTGCAGGACGTGTTGCCGCCAGCCTCCTGAATGCTGTCGGCCTTCCCGAGCTGGTGACGCGATCGCTGGACGAATATGAAGCTTTGGCGCTTCGGATCGCGCACGATTCCGAGCTTCGAACCGCCCTCAAGAGCAAGCTGGCGACGAATCGGACGTCTTGGCCTCTCTTCGATACTGTCGGCATGACGCGACACATCGAAAAGGCTTTCAGTGAAATGTGGCGCCGGCATTGCGCTGGCGAAGCGCCGGCCTCGTTTGCCGTCTAAATCTGCTATCTCGATCTGGCAGCGCAGTCGCCAGTCGCTGCATGGCTTTTCTCATCTTCACCTGGCGCTGAATGGCCTCGGGCCGGGTTCCATAGTTAAGGTGGGTGTCACCACGGCGTGATGGAGTTCTTGTGAGCGAACCGCTGGCGTTGGCGAGGCCAACAGAATGGGTTCCAAAGCGAAGGCTCTTCGTGACCTCGATCACAGCGGTCGATCCGGATCCTGCTAGGAAGGCCAGTCATGCGCAACCTGCTCAGACTTTGTCCGCTTCTCTTTGCTGCCGCACTGCTGTGCGGCGCCGAACCCGCTTTTGCCGGAAAGCGCGTCGCGCTGGTGATTGCCAACTCGGCCTATCAGTACGCGCCCTCGCTTACGAACCCGGTCAACGACGGCTCGGTGATGGCCAGGACGTTGAAGGAGGCCGGCTTCGACGTCGTCGATTCCCGGCATGACCTGTCGGCCTTGGACACACGGCGGGTGCTGCGCGACTTCGCCGATGCCTCCCGTGATGCCGACATCGCGGTGGTCTATTATGCCGGGCATGGCATCGAGGTCGAAGGCCTGAACTATCTGATCCCGGTCGACGCCAGGCTCGAGCGCGATACCGACGTCTATGACGAGGCGCTCTCCTCGACCGCGTCCTGGTTGCAGTCAAGCCCGCAAAGCAACTTCGCCTGGTGATCCTCGACGCCTGCCGCGACAATCCGTTCGGCAAGACCATGAAGCGCACGGTTTGCGCTTCGCGCGCCATCGGCCGCGGCCTGGCCCAAGTCGAGCCAACCAGCCCCAACACGCTGATCGCCTATTCGGCCAAGGCCGGCTTCACGGCGCAGGACGGCGACGGCGCCAACAGCCCCTTCACCGTCGCGCTGTCGAAGCATCTGACGACGCCGGGCCTCGATGTCTGCCGCGCCTTCGGCTTCGTGCGCGATGACGTGCTCAAGTCGACGGCCAACAAGCAGGAGCCGTTCGTGTATGGATCGCTCGGCGGCGACGACGTGCCGCTGGTGCCGGTCAAGATGACGGCTGCGGCTGCGTCCGCGCCGAACCCGCAGGCCGACATCCGCCGCGACTACGAGCTCGCGCTCCAGGTCGGCAACAGGCCGGCGTGGGACGCCTTCCTTACCCAACATCCCGACGGCTTCTATGCGAGCCTCGCCAAGCTTCAGCTCGAGAAGATCGGGGCGGAACAGGCGCATGTGGCGGCGATCGACAAAGCCAAGCAGGCCGAGGCCGAGCGCGATCGTCGTGCTGCTCTCGGCGCGCAGAAGGATGCGCAGGCCAAGGCCGCGGCAGATGCGAAAGCCGCCGAGCAGGCGCAGCTCGCCGCGCAGAAGGCCAAGGAGCAGGCGCAGCAGCAGGCGGCCGCGGCCGAACAGCAGCGCGTCAACCTCGCTGCCGCGGCGCCGAATGCTGCGCCGGCCAGCACGGCGAGCTCCGCCGGTACCGCCGTTGCATCGTTGACGCCTGCGGTTGCGGCGGCCGATCTCAACCGCTCGGTTCAGACCGAACTCGGCCGCGTCGGCTGCTTCTCAGGCACCGCGGATTGCAACTGGACCACGTCGTCGCAGCGCTCGCTGTCGCAGTTCAATCGCTACGCCGGCACCAAGCTCGACGTGAAAATGGCGAGCACCGACGCGCTCGATACCGTCAAGGCCAAGCCGTCGCGCGTCTGCCCGCTGGTCTGCGAGCACGGCTTCAAGGCCGATGGCGACAAAATGCACCAAGATCGTCTGCGGCGACGGCTATGCGCTAAACGATGACAATGAATGCGAGAAGAAGCGCGCCGCCAAGTCCGCAGCGTCGAAGCCCGCGACTTCGCGTCGCGACGACGGGCGGCAGAATCGGCCACCAGCGGAAGCGGCTGCAAAATCGACGGCGAACAGCTCTGGCGCCCGTGCCTCCAGCGGCGTCGGACAGATTGATTGCGATGACCTTATCTGCCGCCCGGTGAAGCGCGGCTGTCATCTGGAATACCGCGGCGGGGGCGGCTATGGCGCAGATGCGAACGCCGCAGCCCTATTTTGGTTCAGCTGCCGGTGTTCATTCGGTCGCTTCCATGTGGTTTCGGTCTACGACCCGCAGCGTTCGCCGTACCATGCCGTCGACAATTGCCCCCGACTCGCTTGGACGCACATAAATCGCCGTCGACTTGAGCAGCCATGGCAATACCGCCTGGTCAAGTCGCTCCTCATAGGCGCGGCGCATTAAGTCGAATGCCCGTATTGCCTCATCTGAGGATGTTACTTTCGCTTGACGGATGTAGCTCCGACTGTCGGCCGGTCCGAGGTTGCGTCATTGCTCGCAGGATCGGAGGGACTGGGGCCGTCGCGGAGTGCCCATCACACGCAGCGACGGCCCCAGTCCCGGGATCACCA